>JBQCJB010000785.1:0-3377 GCA_051953155.1 Aureliella sp.
CGCCGACTGCTCGCCTCGAGCGGCTTTCCCGTAGCCATATTGTTCTATCACCGCGTGGCGGACACGCATCCAACGCCGTGGACGATCTCGCGCCGCGACTTCGTTCGCCATCTCGACTGGCTCGAGCGGAACTTCGACATCGTCTCGCTCGCCGAAGCCCAGCGGAGGGTACGCAGCCCGATCAACGCTCGGCCGACCGTAGCGATCACGTTCGACGACGGCTATGCCGAGAACTGCGACTTCGCGATCCCGGAACTCGAGCGCCGTCGGCTGCCAGCCACTTACTTTGTCGCCACCGAGTCGGTTGCCAGCGGTGCCCCCTTCGGACACGACGTAGCAAACGGCTGTCCGCTGCGGCCGAACACGATCGCCGAGATTCGCGATATCGCCCGCGCCGGTCTGGAGATCGGCGGGCACACGCGCCGCCATGCCGACATCGGCCGGCTGGTCGATCGCCACGCGGTTGAGGAAGAGATCATCGGCGGGATCGAGCAGTTGGAATCGTGGGGCGTGGGCCCGATCCGCTACTTTTCGTTTCCGTTTGGAATGCCTGAAAACACGTCGCAGTTGGCCGTCGACGTCCTGACCGCCGCCGGCATCGCTGGCTTTTGCACGGCCTACGGCGCGTGGAACTGGCCGGGTTCACCGGGATACCATCTGCGGCGCATCCATGCCGATCCCGGCATGCAAACGCTCCAGAGCTGGTTGACCCTCGATGCGCGCAAGCTGAGAGATTCGCACGCCTTGCCGTTTGACGAGCCGCGCGAACCCTGTGTCTGCGAAGCTGTCGAAGAAGTAGCCGCTGGTCTCGGCCAGCACGTTTGAAAAAAGCACGTTTGTTGGAACGAGGTGGATGTGAACCGCGGCATTTTTTCTTCTACTCCCGCCAGCCCTCAGCGCCGCCAGCCGCTGCGCACCTGTTTCTTGCTGACCAGCATGCCGGTCGGGGGTGCAGAGACGCTGCTGATGAACCTGATCGGCCGGCTGGACAGAGGCACCATCGCTCCGGAAATCATCTGCCTGAAGGAGCGGGGGCCGCTGGGCGAGGAGCTGCAAAAGTGCATTCCGGTGCACAGCCATTTCCTTACCAGCAAGTGGGACGCCCGCGTGCTGTGGCGCTTGCGGCGGCGACTGCGTAAATCTCGCGCTGACGCTGTTGTGACGATCGGGGCGGGTGACAAAATGTTTTGGGGGCGTCTGGCGGCGAAGCTGGCCGGCGTGCCGGTGGTGTGCAGCGCCTTGCACTCGACCGGCTGGCCCGACGGCGTCGGACGCCTGAATCGAGCGCTGACTCCCTTGACCGATGCGTTCATTGCGGTGGCTCAGGATCACGCGCAATTTCTGATTAACTGGGAGGGGTTTCCGCGCGATCGCGTGTTCATGATTCCCAACGGTGTGGACACCGAGCGATTTCGCCCCAACCCGGCCCTGCGGGCGCCGTTTCGGCAGAGTCTGCAAGTGCCCGACGATGCGCCGCTGGTGGGCATCGTGGCGGCCCTCCGCGAGGAGAAGAATCATCGCCAGTTTTTGGCCGCGGCCCGCGACGTACTGAGGCTGCATCCGGATACTCGGTTCATCATTGTTGGCGACGGGCCGATGCGCAGCGCCATTGAACAAGAGATCAACGATCTCGGTCTGAAGCGCTTCGTGCATCTGCTAGGCACTCGCAGCGACACGCCGGAGATTTTGGCGGCGCTGGATGTCTTTGCCCTCACCAGTAAAAACGAAGCCAATCCCGTGTCGATCCTCGAAGCCCTTTCGTGCGGCGTGCCCGTGGTCAGTCCGAACGTCGGCTCGATTCACGAAACGGTGCTCGATGGCAAAACTGGCTTTTTAACCAAGCCCGGCAGCAGCGAAGAGACCGCCGACGCGATCGTGCGTTTACTCGGCAACCGCACGCTGGCGGACGCGTTGGGGCAGAACGGCCGCGAGCACGTGTGCCAGAGCTGGAGCCTGGCGGCCATGGTCACCGGTTACGAGCGACTGATCACGATGCTCTACAACGACAAGGTCCCCGTGCGGGCACGCTTGGCGACTGAACCGAGCGATCGCCGCGGGGCGAGCGTCCGCCGGACGCCGTTGCTGGTGCTGCCCAATTTGGAGGCCGCTGGAACGCCTTCGGTGGACCGGTTGCCGAGCTGATGGCGGGTGCTGCCAACTGAGCTGGAAACGCTCCGGCGAGGGTGGCGCCAGGGGACAAAGACCAACTGTCAAACGCAGCGTCCGGGGCCCTGCCGGAAATGCTGGTACAGGTTTTGCATCCAGAATCGGTCGCCCCATCGGACTGCCAACACTGGAAACGGTTGAAAATTCCGGCATCAAGGCGGAATTACTGGCCAGATCGCGACCAATCAAATGCTAAGCAGAGGTGGTGCGAAACGAGAAAATCGGGAACTTTTGCCTTGCCCGCTGCGTACTATAGGGACGCCTTAGAGCTACCAGCGGTGCAAGACGCAAGTGAGCCGACCACGAGGCATGTTCGGTGAAGAAAAAAATTTTTGCTCCACGCGACAAGAGCTATCCATCAGTCTCCAGCGTGGAGAAGGGAAGGTACAGGCCATGAGTCGAAACGACGCCCTATTAAAATTGCGACAAGTCCTGGTCCAGCGGCGCGATGCCATTCGCCGAGTGCTCGAGGGTGACTTGACGGCGCTGGCCGAGCTTGGCAGCGCGTCGGGTGATCTGGCCGATGCCGCTCTGGACTCAGCCCACGAAGAAGTCACGAGCCAGATGGCCGAAGTCGAAGGCCGCGAGCTGGTGCAGATTGAAGAAGCCCTGCAGCGGTTCGACGATAAAACGTACGGACTGTGCGTGGAATGCGAGAAGCCGGTGCCGCTGGCCCGACTGCAAGCGCTCCCCTACGCTCGCTTCTGCATCGACTGCCAACGCCAAGCCGAAAAAAGTGGCGGCGGGGGGTGGTCCAGCCGCGGTGGACACGCCTACGATTCAGGCATCGCCGCTCACGAAGGATACTGAACCTCCGAGCCGCCACTGTAGCTGAGTCTTCGCACAGAGGAGACTCCAAGACGGTGACGGCACGATCCTGCCAGGTGGCCCAGTCCCATCGGCAGGCATAGAACGACTTGCAGGCACAAGACGTTCACAGAGCAAACGCTGATTTTTGAGCACAAGCAACCGGCGGCGAGGAAGTTTGATTCCTTGCCGCCGGTTTACTTTTGACATGCTTCGGCCGGAAAGCCGATAGGCCAAATGGGTCGCCCTAAGTTCCGTCAAGCCGCCTCCCTGTGGGACATCGAGGGGGCTTCCGAAGTCCCATTTCTCGCTTTCCTTGCCGCTCCAGCAGAGGTTGCCAATGCTTGTTCGTCAAACAGCGTTCGTAGGCTCCCACCGACGCACCTTCTTGACCCTGCTCAGCT
>JBQCJB010000786.1:0-17070 GCA_051953155.1 Aureliella sp.
TCGATCGCTTCGATCACGTCACCGACCTTCAGGCCGTGCGTTTCCGCCAACGAGCCACGTTGGATCGCCGAGATCGGTCCGATTGCAAAGCCGATGCCCAGCGACTTTACCGGCACCGGCGGAAGCGTGACTTTCAGCTCCCGCTCGGCGGTCTTCTTTTGCGGTGGCTTGCCGTCGTTGCCGCCCGATCCGCCTGTCTGCGCGCTCGACGTAGAGCCTGCTTCGGGGCCCGCTTCCGAGCTTGCTTCTGGGCGGAGAATTGTCAGTTCTACCGGCTTGTTCCACTTGGCCTGGAACGCATCGGTCATCGGGGGACTGAGTCGCTGGCCCGTCGTTTCATCGACCGGCAGCGGTTGGCCGTCGACGGCGATAACCTGGTCGCCCGGGCGAAGATCGACATCCTGCGATGCCAGATAGGAGAAAGGCGAGATTTTCCCGCCGACCTCGGCCACGGTTGCCGGACTGATACCGACCAAATAGAAACCGTCGGGATGCAGTTTGTTCGACGGGACGGTGTTGATTGTCAGGCGATTGCCATCGCGCTCGATGGTGAACGGGAGCGGCGCGTCCTTGAACTTGAGACCATGGATGACCGTTTTGCCTCCCATGTCCTCGAAACGCAGATACGGGTTGTCCTCTTTCATCTTGCCGACTTGCAGGACTTGATCGCCCGGCTGCAGACCGGCGGTCCACGCTGGCGAGCCCAGTGGCACGCTGCCGATGACCGTCGGCGTGTAGGGCACCCCGTAGAGAAAGGCGATCGCCGCCAAAAAGACAGCGAAGATGACGTTCATAACCACGCCGGCCGAGATGATAATCATCCGCTGCCAAACCGGTTTGGCTTGGTAGCTGCGCGGGTCGAGCGGCGCGTCGGCGCCTTCACCCAGTCGGCTGCGCTGCGCCTCTTCCTCCGCGTTGCGCGGGTCGTCGTCCTGCCCCAGCATTTTTACATAGCCGCCCAGCGGTACGATCCCGATGCCGTATTCGGTCTCTCCCCAGCGAAAGCGGCCGAGCGTTCTGGGCAAGCGGATCGGCCCGAGCGAGATCGGCACGTCGAAGCCGACATAGAACTTCTCGCACTTCACACCGAACGTTTTGGCGGCGAGGAAGTGCCCCAGTTCGTGCACGAAAATGACGAAGCCCAAGCCGGCGGCGACTTGCAAGCCGACCGAGAGGTAGCCGAGCCACTTGGTCAGCAGCGGCACCTCGGCCAGCAGGGAAGAACCGGACGTCGACCAGCTGAGAAAGGAGCTCAGGCTGAGGATCTGCTCGGCGATGCTAAGTGTCGATTCGAACATTGGCCTATATCAGTTAACGCGAAATGAAATCGGGCCGAGGGCTCGTCACCTCCGGCGTCTGGCAACTACTGCCGATCAACATACGGCCGCCCACCGCTCGACCTCCTGGCGCGACCAGTGGTCGAGTGCCAGCAATTCGTCCAGCGTCGGGCTGGGAGAGAAATGATGTTCTTCCAACACGCGGCGGCAAGCCGGCACGATGTCGAGAAAGCGCAACTTTCCCTGCAAGAACAAGTCGACCGCCGCTTCGTTGGCTGCGTTGAGCACCGCGCCGGTCGAGCCACCGCGGCGAGCAACCTCCCATCCCAGGGCGACCGCGGGAAAGCGATCCAGGTCCACCGGCTGGAACGATAACTCTGAGTTGACCTTCCAATCCATTTTAGGGCAAGGACAACTCAGGCGCTGGGGATAAGTTAGTGCATATTGGATGGGCAAGCGCATGTCGGGCGGACTGAGCTGGGCGACGACCGAGCCATCGGCAAACTCGACCATCGAGTGCACGATCGACTGCGGATGCACGACGACGTCGATCTGGTCGGGCGAAAGGTTGAAGAGCCATCGGGCTTCGATGATTTCCAGAGCTTTATTCATCATCGTCGCCGAATCGACGCTGATCTTTCGCCCCATTTGCCACGTCGGGTGGGCGAGCGCGTCCTCGACCGTTGCGTTTTCGAGCCGCTGTTGGGACCAGGTTCGAAAGGGCCCGCCGCTGGCCGTTAGGATGATCTTCGAGACCTCGGCGGGGCGTCCGGCCTGAAGCGCCTGGAAGACCGCACTATGCTCGCTGTCGACCGGCACGAGCGAGGCGCCGCTTTGCTGTGCGGCGGCGGTGACCAATGCCCCGGCGACCACGAGCGATTCCTTGTTGGCCAGCGCGATCCGTTTGCCAGTCCGGGCGGCTGCCAGCGTGCTGAGCATCCCGGCCGCGCCGACGATCGCCGCGACGACGACATCGATTTCCGGGTCTGCCGCCAACTCGACCAATGCAGCTTGCCCGTGACGAAGCTGACAACCTGTCGGGAGTTGACGAAAGTCGAGCCGCGAGGCCGCTTCGGGGCAGGTTGCGACCAACAGCCGCGTTTGGTGGCCGCGGACAAACGGCAAAAGATCCTCGATCCGCGAGTGGGCCGATGCCCCGGCCAGTTGCCAGCCGTCGCCCAGATTGTCCAGCACATCCAGCGTCGCGCGACCGATACTGCCGGTGGCCCCCAAAACGGCTACTGCGCGACGGTCGCTCTGCACTGCACGTCAACCTTCGTTTGAAGAAACCCAACCATGCGATCCGTACAATCGGCAAACACGCCGACACGACTCGTCCACCCAGGGTCCTTGTCAGGCAACACCCGGTCCCAAACAATGCCCTATAGTGACGCTGAAAGTAAGCTGAGCGGTAGATGGCCTGGCGGCCTTTTTACCAGCTGTAGGCGCCGGCGCGGCCACTAACATGGCAGAATTATAAGAAGCACGCAAGTTGAGCCTATGGCTCGGCACACTGATAACCCCGAGGTTTGCGAATGGCACGAAATGGCGATGATGGGCAAGACAGGCGTTCAGGCGAATCGCGGACACCTGGTAATTGGATGTGGTACCTGGCGCTGATCGCCGTGCTGCTGCTGACCGTCAGCGTCTTTATCGTCGACAGCACTACCAAGCAGATCCTGTATCCCGATCTCATCACGCTGCTGCAGAATACGCGCTACACGGAGCGCGGATCGGAGCGTCTGGCCGAAGGCTTCACCGGCAAGGTCATCGTCCCGCTCGAGGGCAAAACCGACCGCATGGAGGTCAGCAAGCTGAGCGACGTCCGCGTCGACAAGTCGGTCGTCTACGGACAGATGAGCTATCGGATGATCGACAACGGCGGCAACGAGACCCAGGCGCCGCGACCAGCCAAGTTCCGCGCCCGCAAGGACGATTCGGAAAAGACCAGCGAAGAACTCAAGACGCTGCTCAAGCAGAGCAACATCGACTGGACCTACAGCGATGGCCCTTCGTTCATGTCGCAGTACGGTTTGCTGCTGCTGATCCTGGTGGCGACCATCTTGATCATGATGATTACGGTGCGGCGCATCAGCGGCATCAGTTCGCCCATGTCCTTCGGACGTTCGCGCGGGCGCCTGTATGCCCAGGAAGATATTGGAATCACCTTCGACGACATTGCGGGTGTCGACGAAGCGGTCGAAGAGGTCCGCGAGATCGTTGATTTCTTGCGTTATCCGGACAAGTACCAGCGCTTGGGCGGTCGCATTCCCAAGGGCGTGTTGCTGGTCGGCCCGCCGGGCACCGGCAAGACGCTGTTGGCCAAGGCCATCGCCGGTGAAGCCGGCGTGCCGTTCTTCAGCCTCAGCGGCAGCGACTTTGTCGAGATGTTCGTCGGTGTCGGCGCGGCCCGCGTCCGCGACATGTTCCAACAGGCGCAGGCCAAAGCTCCGTGCATCATTTTCATCGACGAACTGGACGCGCTGGGCAAGAGCCGCTCGGGCAGCATGGTCGGTGTGCATGACGAGCGCGAACAGACGCTCAATGCGCTGCTGGTGGAGATGGACGGTTTCGATCCGAACAACGGGATTATCGTCATCGCAGCCACCAACCGCCCCGAAACGCTCGACCCTGCCCTGCTGCGCGCCGGCCGCTTCGACCGCAACGTGCTGGTCGATCGGCCCGACAAGTCGGGGCGCGAAGAGATCCTCAAGGTTCACGTCAAGAACGTCAAACTCGGACCGCAGGTCAACCTGAAAGAGATCGCGTCTTTTACCAGTGGCTTCTGCGGTGCCGACCTGGCGAATCTAGTCAACGAAGCGGCCCTGCTGGCGGCCCGCAAAGGCAAGAACCTGGTCGGGCAGGAAGAGTTCGACGAAGGGATCGAGCGGGTGACGGCCGGACTGGAGAAGAAGCGGCGGATCATGGACGACGACGAGAAGCTCCGCGTGGCTTACCACGAAGCGGCGCATGCCTTGGTCGCCTTTTCGCTGCCCAATACCGATCCGGTCCACAAGGTTTCGATTATCCCGCGCGGTCTGGCGGCCCTGGGCTATACCATGCAGCGTCCTGAAGGGGACCGCTACTTGATGACGCGGCCCGAGCTCGAATCGCAGATGCAGGTCCTGCTAGCCGGCACCTTGGCCGAAGAGATCGTGCTCAAGGACATCAGCACCGGCGCTCAAAATGATCTTGAGCGGGCGACCAGTATCGCGCGGAGCATGATCATGGAGTTCGGCATGAGCCGGCTGGGGCGGGTCAATTATCGCGAGAGCAATCGCTCGCCGTTTTTGGCCGCCTCGCGCGGCGAGTCGTACACGCGCGACCACAGCGAACAAACCGCCCGCGAGATCGACGAAGAGGTCAAGCGGATCATCGACGAGATGACGATGAAGACTCGCCAGATTCTGCTCGAGCGCCGTCAAGCTCTCGAAGCGGTCACACGGCGGCTGATCGAAACCGAAGTCATGGAGATCAATGAACTGACGAGGATCATCGAGTCGAACTTGCAGGGGCCGCGCGTCGCTCCTGGCACCGCCCAGGCTCCAGGCGCAACTCGCAAGATCGTTGTCCCCACCGTCCCGCCGGCCGCGCCGGCGGACGATCTTTCCCAAGGCGACCAAGGCATCGGCTGATGTGAGCGGATAGCGCCCGCCGCCGACGGTCAGCGTCTGCGGTGGGCTTGCGCCCCGCGCCCCAGCTGCGGTTCGTCTTCGTTGCTGTCCTCGATGTTACGTTCAGCGACTTGACCGTCATCGCCAATGGCGTCTGCATCATCGACGTCCTCGTCAAAGCTGTCTTCCTCAGCGAGGGCGTCATCATCGATCTCTTCCTCGTCCAGATCCTCGTCCCAGCCGCACATGAGGCGCTGCGATTCCTCCCACTCTTCGCAAGTTGAGCAAAGGGAGAAGGCGAACTCATTCTCGGCTTCCAAGTGATAACCGTCGCAGATCCAGAATGCCGGTCCGAAGAGAGCGGGCTCGAGATGTTGTGCGCGGCACACCGGGCAATCGCAATCCAGGGGCTCGTGATCGGCTACCCGCGGCAGCAAGGCGCGGTCGCCGTCGATGACCTCGCGAGCCGGGGTCTGTTCCTCTTCGCCCGCCGGGCTGTCGAGCCAGCCTTCCTTGAATCGTTCGAGTTCGTCGACCAGAGCTAGGGGCGACATTTTCGGATCGTCATCCAACCACCGCCAAGCGGCCGTGATTAGGTCGCGGCAGTAATCGAAGTAGCACACGACTTCTTCGGTACCCATCGGCCCGCGCAGGAACTGCGGCGAGGTCCGCGGTACGCCCGGCGGCGGCCGTCGCTCGCGCGACCACTGCGAGCGGCGGAAGTCGAGCTCCTGTTCTTTCCACTGGCGATCGCGATGCAGAAACTCGCGCGGCATTTCGCCATCTAAGTCCGACCGTGGCGTCATCAGCCAGTCGATATGGATTTGCGTCAAACCGGCCCGCCAGCGCTTTTCCGCCTTGCGTTCAGCCGCAGTCCAATCGCTCCTGTTCGCTTCGGAACGAGTGTTGCCGCGCTCGCCACTTTCGCCGCGGTCTGATGGGCTCGCGAACACGCCGGGCGGCAGGTCGCGGGCAATCGACAGGCGAGCTCCCATCCAATCGAAGGCCTTCACCGACGCAACGATGCTTTCCAGCATGCTGCGGCCGTAGAGAACGCGGCGAAAGTCGAGCGCTCGCCGGCAGCTGGCGGCATGCGCTTTGGCAACTGGCCAATCCCGGCGGGACAGTTCCAGCCACCACGGCGGCATGTTCCAGTAAACCAACTCCGATTCAGCTCGCCCCTTCGTCGACTCGCCATCGCGCTCGTACGCGCCAGCGACCAGCTCGAGCCGCTGGCGATTGCTCCACGAGTAACAGTGATGTTCCAGATCGATCCACAACCCTTCGCCGCCGGCCGGTGCAAGCGGCTCAGTGGTGGGAGGTCCAGCGGCGGGCGGCTCGGGAGCTGGACGCCAGTCGAGCTCCACCAAAGGACAATCTGGGCGGTACCGCGACCAGGCAACCGAAAGCTCGTCGAGCGATCGCGGATCGCTCGACAGCGCCGCCATCATCGTCAGCTGATCCCAGTCATCGCAGCCGAACCAACACAGTTGGCGCTGAGCATCGCGGACAAAGATCCAATCGCACGGTTGTTGGTTCATCTCGCCCTCCATTGAAGATTGCCGATAGTCCGCTTGGCCCCCATCCCGCAGAGCTGGGTGAGTGCTTCGCTTGTGAAAACAAACCGAGCTCCAGCAAAGGAGCTCGGCTGTCTTCCATCAGCATAGGAAGGCGTCAAGTGCATCCATCCCGGCGTTGGCCGCAAATTATCAATTGCGGGCTGCCGTGTCGAACGCTGGCGATTTTTTTCACTGCGAGTAAACGGCTCGCTTGGCGTCGATTTTTTGACGCGCCGGATTGATGCGCTCCGAGGCGAAGCTTTCATTCAGCCGACGTGGGGCCGAGACCTTGTACGATCCCGGCACCAGCCGCGGTTGACCGGCAACGTGGGGGCCGCGCTGACTGGGTGCATAGCGCACTTGCGGCGCCGGTTCGGGCGCGACTTGTGGAGCCGGCTGAGGTACCGCCTGCGGCATCGACTGGGGCACGTAGTCACCGTCGCTGAAAACCTGTCCGCCACCGCCGCCGCAATTGCAGCCGCCGCTGGCTAGAGGTTCGCCGACCATCCCACCGCACGTCGTGCAGCCGCTGCCGCCGGCTGAGGAATAACCGCACTGGCCGCCGCAGCCGCCATCGCAGCCACCCTGGCAACCGCCGCACATGTCGCAGCCGCCCACAAAGCGACTGCCCCACAGGGCTTGCAGCAGCGAACGTACCGGACGGCAATCGCCCGCGCAGCACTGGTCGACGCGCGGCGGTTGGCTGATCCATTCGTCAACGTACACGTCGCCACAACCGCCCGAGCAACTCTTACAGGCCGCCAGCTGCCCCATGCCGCACGTGCCGCAGTCGCCTGGCATCCCTTGGACACAGCAACAGCCCGCGCTGGCCAGCATCAGAGCCATCATCGTCAGCCAACCGAAGCGTTTGTGCGAACGCATGACAGGTCAATCCTTTGATCGGTTTCGTGGCGGCAAAGCAGGCTTCCCACAAGCCCACGAACCGCCGGTGGAAAGGTTTCCCGCTCGGGGAAAAGCGCCGCTCTCTCCAAGGAGGAATGGCACCTTGTGGTACTTCCAATCATCGGCCGGAATGACCGTTACGATCAGCAAATCTTGCCCGAGCCGCAGATTTTGACGTGTCGGTCGCTCTGGCCAGTCGGGCAGCCGGAGCGCGCGAGCCTGGGCAGTTCACCATTGGCTGAGCGGTTTTGGTACACTTATCGAGCCTGACTTGGGCCCTCATTAACCCACCGAATAAGTTGCCCGTGGAAGTACCTGCGAATGTCGAAGATTTGGCCTGTGCTGATCGTGGTCGGAGATGCGACCGAGACCTTGGACACGATGTATCCGTATTACCGTTTGCAAGAAGCTGGATTTCGGCCGGTCGTCGCCGCGCCGGAACGCCGCCGCTATCAAATGGTTTTGCATGAGGTCAAGCCTGGCTGGACCATCACCAAGGAGTGGGAAGGCTACACGATCGAAGCCGACGTGGCCTTCAGCGAGATCCGCGAAGCGGAGTATCTCGGGATCATGTTCTCTGGCGGCCGGGCGCCCGAGTACTTGCGTTACGATCCGGATTTGATTCGAGCCACCAAGTACTTTTTCGCCGAGAACCTGCCGATTGCGAGCGTTTGCCACGGCGTCGAGATCCCGGCGGCGGCCGATTGCGTGCGTGGTCGGCGGATGGCGACGGTGCCCAAGTGCCGTTTTGACCTCGAAATTTGCGGCGGTCAGTTCGTCAACGAGCCGTGCGTGATCGACGGCAACCTCATCAGCGGCCGGACTTTCCATGACAACGGCGCCTACGTCGGCCCCTGGATCAAATTACTTGAAAGCGAACGCGCACGGCGTGCTTGACACCTACGAGCTTCCCTGATAACTTTTTCGCTTCCTGGGACAAGCTGGCAAAGCCGACCCAGGAATGACCGGGGGATTAGCTCAGTTGGGAGAGCGCTACAATGGCATTGTAGAGGTCATCGGTTCAAGTCCGTTATCCTCCATTGGCCGAAGGCCAATAGAGAGTAGACAGGAGAAAGTAGAGAGTAGAAAGATTGGAGACCTGGCATTGTTCTAGGGCCTAGGATCGCTCATCACCGCTCCACTTTCTCCTCGTCTACTCGATCTACTGTCTACTCACTACTCTCTTTCTTGCCTTCTCTCTTTCTTGCCGTCTCTCTCGCGCACCCTTGCCTTCTCCGCAACGCGAGTAGACTTCATCCTCGGGTCGCCAACCGCCCGACACCGCGCGCCTTCCATCTGTCAACGCGCATCGATGCCCCATCACAAATGCACCGACCGCGCTTGGTCATACGACTTCCTTCGTCGGCTATTGATCTTGGTTGGATGGCTCATCCAACCGCATTAACACGACTTCGAGGATCTGTAATTCCGATGCGGGGCCACGCGCGATAATCGTGTTCGTGCGTTTATCGAAGACCATGATCATCGGCGACTCTGAGGTGTTCTCAAATAAAGGCTGCACTGTTTGAGTCAGCGTCTCGGCTTCGGCATGCTTGAGACTGAACAGCTTCAGCTCGGACTCTTGCCGCGTAGCGCCCTCTTTTTTCGCGGCGGCGATTTCGGTTGCGGTCGAAGCCGACTGCGCCGCGACGGGATAGCGCGATAGGGCAATGGGGGTCACCAGTACAAAAAGAATTGCGACGGTTAGTGTATACTTCTTCATGTCGAGACTCCGGAAGATTAGAACTAACGTAAGTGCGCATCTGAATTTGTAACACTTCGCAAATCATTATGTTTCGCATCGTTAGCGAAGTACGACGTTTTTGCCATTAAGGCCAATCGCTGTAGAGCTGCCGTCGCGACGGTGGCGACGGCTGAGCAACCGCTGGCAGAGCTGTTGGAACGAAGTGTTGGGCGCGAGTCGTCAAGGTGGAGGCATCTATGAGAACTCTCCTCGCCGCCGCAGTGTTGCTTGGTTGCAGCTTCTGCCTGCTCAGCGATCTCTCGGCCGAGCCACCGCCGGACGCGGTGCCGATGGTGCGTTTCTTCGACCGCCGCACCAATGAACACTGCTACAGCGTTCTGGCCGATGAGCAAGCTCGGTGGCGCGAGCTCGCCCCGGTGATGAGGCAGCAGTATGCCTTGGGGCTGGTGGCGCGGACTCGTGGCGATGGCAAGGTGCGACTCTACAGGCACTTGCCTATCGGCAAAGGTCGCACGGTGTATTCCTTCTCAGCCAACTATGGCCCGAACTACAAATCCGATTCCGCCAACTTCGAGGTCTACGTCTGGGACTCGCCGGGCGATGGGCGGATACCGATCTACTGCTCGACCTGGACCGACGGCACCGACCTCTTCTTAGAAAAGAACCTGGCGGCGGTCGAACGTTACTCCACCAATACCAAGGAGCAAAACGGAGTCGTGCGTTTGCGTCCGTTCACGGGACCGATGTTCTACATCTATCCCGTTTATGCGCAAGCCGCCGGCGGCCAAGTCGCAGCCCAGGGCGCAGCTGACGCGAGCCAAGCCGCGATGGCTGCGGCGGCGGAACCATCGCCACCGACCGCTGCCTCGTCGCCAGCGCCGTCGCCAGCCACTTCGCCAGCGGCATCTTCCGCTTCAGCCAAGCCCAACAGAGCCGCTGCAGACCAGTCGCCACCATCGACGGAGCTCGGTTCGGCACTCGCGTCGGCGCAGTCGCTGGCCGCGATCGTGCCGACGACAGCAGCCGGCGCAAAGGATGCCCCGCCTGCTAGCGCAACTAAAGAAAGCGCTACTAGAGAAGACACTGCGAAGGAAAACGCTAAGGACGAAGGCGCTGCCAAAGAAATCGCCAGCTCCGCTGATTCGGCCGAGCAACCGTTGCCGGAAGTCCCCGAAGAGATCGTGGTCGAGTTCGACGAGTTGCCGCTGGAGAGCGGCGCGACATGTTTCGACATGACCGAAGATGGCAAGTTTTTAGTGATCAGCCATTTCGCGGAGGACCGAGTGTCGGTTTACGACGTCCTCCAAGCCAAAGTTGTCTCCAGTTTGAAGTGCCCGGCGCCGCGCTCGGTCATGTGCCGCGGCAAGTGGGCTTTCGTCGCCAACTACGGGCACGGAACCATCAGCGTCTTTCATCGCGATGACAAGTATCGGATGGTCGACCGGCTGCAAGTGGAGAAGCCGAACATCTTGCACATCTCGGCGCCGATGGGGGCTCGGTTTGCCAACGAGCTGATCGTGACCAGCCAGGGCAAAAACGCTCACCCGTCGTACAGCGACACTCACGTCTACGTTGTCGAAACTCGCAAGGACCGCTTCCGCCGCGTCGGCGGCGATGCGCTGGCATCGGTCAGCGCCGATGGGAAAGTGATTATCACGCAAGGGACGTATCACCTCAGTAACGCGGGCGACATTCGCGCATACAACTACAAAGCGTTCACCGGTGGCGAGCGCGGGGACGCGCTGTATGGCGGAGGCGGCCCTTCGTACACTCCTTTCGTCTATCAAGTCTTTCCATCGAATTATTGGCTGTCCGCCCGCGCGATTCTCGGCGGCGTCCCGATCGGTGTCGCGTACGACGACGGCAGCTCGATGATCATTCCCGACTACTCCCAGCGGCTGATTTACACGGCCAGCGAAGATGTCGTCAAATCACATTCGGTCGCCAAAGGCTTTCCCTATCTGGAAATGCGGCGGGCTCGCTATCCGGCGAAGTACGTCGACTTTTCCAAAGTCAATCAACATTTTTACCGCACCCAAGCCTACGTGCTCGACCATCCGACGGCGTATGTGCACGACCGGCAATTGCACATGTTCATCATGACCGGCGAGGGAGGTAACGGTGCCATCCTCAGAGCCGTCACTCCGGCGTTTCGCAATTCACTAACCACCGCCGCCCCCGACTCCAGCGACGTTGCCAGCGATGCTGCCAACGACGAAGGCAACAAACCGGACGCCGAAGGCATGCCTGCTCGAGGTGCCGACTCGGCTTCGGGACGAGCCCTTGAGAAAAACGCCGATGCGAACTCTGACGCTGCGTCGCTGGATGGGCTATCGGTGGAAGAACAGCTGAAAAGGAACTTTCCGACGCTGATTCCTGCGGGCGAAAAGTTTGTTTTCCGTTTCAAACTAGCCAAGCCTGGGCAGTTCGAGCTGATGTCGCCGATCGCAGGGGCGGCCCTGTCGGCCGAAGGCAACTTTCTTTGGCGCGTCGCCGCGGATCAAATCGGCAAGCACGATTTGAAAATTCGCGTCACGCAAGGCGACGATGTCACGATCGAGTGGCTGACGGTCGAGGTCGTCGATGAACAGCTGGCCAAAGCCGCCGGGAGCGACGCAGCCAATTTGAAGTCCTTCCAGCGGCTGGATCTGGAGCCCGACCATTACTTTTTGACTAGCACGCTCAAGAGCGGCAAGATGCTGCTGCTCCAAGGCGATGTGCTGACGCTGCTGGCCGGGGACGGTTTCCAGGTGGAACGCAAATTCCAACTACCCAATCGCTACAAATACGTCTTCGACCGCGGCAGTTACCTGACGGCCTTGGGCATCGAAGATGGAATCAAGGTCGACATCATCGACAAGGTCTCGATGAAGGTAAAGCGGAGCATCGATTTGAAGACTGCCAATCCGCGGATCGCCAACGTCACCGACATTGCCGTCAATCCCATGCGGCCGGTCGCCTACGTGGCAGTCGACTGTCGCGATACGATGCCCCAGTACAACGTGCTGCGCGTCGACGAAGTCGGCGGTGAGGCTGAAACCACGGACATTTTCGGAAACTGGGTTCAAGTGTCTCCCGACGGCCGGCAGCTGTTTACCGGATACCACGATCTCTATCGCCGCGGTACGAAGTTCCATATCAATCCCGACTGGCGCATCATTGACATTCCGACCTATGGCAACATCGACATGTTGCTGCGTTGGGACGCCGACGGACAAGGCAAGTTGCGGCAAGCGATCGACAAGCCCGGAACCAACGGGCAGGGCCTACGCTTGTCGCCTGATGGGCGCCAGGTAGTTTACCTCTCTTTTACGGGCGATCTCGATGTGCACGGCACCTTGCGTGGTTGGAACACGACCGACTTTTCCAAGCCGAGCGTCGAGTTTCCACTGAAGGATCGAGGCTCGACGAGCGAGCTGGCTTACCATCCGTGGCTGCCGATGGTTGCCAGTCCCGGCGGTGCCTCGGCGATCCTGCTCAATCAGGACAACGGCGAAGAAATCGAGAACAAGCTGATGTTGCCGACGACGGGATTGGATGGAGCCAAGGTCGAGCGGTTGATGTTCTCTGCCGATGGCAAGCACTTGTTGTTCATTTGCGCAGGCAGCGACGGGCGTCACATTCGCTCGGTCAATCTTCGGCTTGCGCCCACTGAACTGACAGCCAAGTTGCGCGGGCCGCTGCGCTCGAAGGACGCCCTGGCGGCCAACAGCTCGCCAGAGGATCGCCGCGCCAAACCCGCGACTGCTATTCCGCTGAACCAGATCCACGCCCTGCAGCGCACGGTCCGGGCGCCGACCTTGACTCCGAAAGAGATCGGCAAGCGGTATCTCGATTCGGTGGTGTCGATTCTCACCAAATCCGGAGGCGGGTCAGGTTTCTTCGTTAGCAAGAGCGGTTATCTAGTCACCAGTGCGCATGTCGTCGGCAACGCGGACAAAGCCAAGATCATTCATAACGCGAATCCCGGCGGGCCATTCAAAGCGATGGAGTCGCCTGCAGAGGTGTTGTGTGCTGATGAGAACCTCGACATCGCGCTGCTGAAGATCACGCTCGACCGGCCGACTCCGCATGTGCTCCTGTCGGCCGAGTCGCGAGTGGACACCGGCGAGGCGGTGATTGTCATCGGCAGCCCGGGACTGGGGGAAGCCTTGCTCGATCGCACGATGACCGAAGGCATCGTCAGCAATCCCCAGCGGATGATCGGCGGCTTACCCTATATTCAAACTTCGGCGGCGGTGAATCCAGGCAACAGCGGCGGCCCGATGTTCGACAGTCGCGGCCGCGTCATTGGGCTGGTCAATCTCAAGGGCAGCATCGAAGGCGCCGGTTTCGCGACCCCCGCCTCCGCCATCGAAGGCTTCCTCCGCGCAGCCGCCGGCGCCAAATAGTAACCCGACCGCCAAACCGCACGCGGCCCCGCCTTAAGGAAAGCGCCAAATCGCACGCGGCCTAGCCTCGGGAAGAGCGCCAAATGACGCGCGGCCTAGCCTCGGGGAGAGCGCCAAATGACGCGCGGCCTAGCCTCGGGGAGAGCGCCACATCACGCGGTCTCCCCCTCGCCCCGCTTCGGGGAGAGGGGGCCGGGGGGTGAGGGGCACGCGCGACGAAAAGCTTTGCTCAAACCGCTTTTGCAGGACTAAACCGGTCTGGCAAAACCAAGTCGGTTTGCAGGACAGCCGAGACGGCTGTCCTACTTTCGCCCCGCTTCGGGAAGAGGGAGTGTGGGCAGCGCGAGGCAGGACAGCCGAGAGGGCTGTCCTACTTTCTGTTAGCGCACGAAGAGGTGCATGTAACGTTTGCCGTCAACGCCCATGACCCAAGCGGCACCTGCGTAGGTGTAGTTTTCGTAAGTGCAGCAGGTGCCCCATCCCCAAGACGGCTCCAGTGCGCCGCAGCCGGCTGAGCGCGCGGTCGAGCCGGCGGGCAGGTAGCTGAAATCGTTGGGCAGGTGTCCTTCGATCCGCCGGCTGGCTCGGATCTGCGCGCACGTGCTGGCGGCCTGGGCGAGTTGAGGATCGGGCAGAAACGGGCGCAGGCCTCGGCGGGCTCGTTCCGCGTTGACCTCGGCCAGTCCGTCGTTGACCGCGCCGTTCGAGCCATTGCTGAAACTGGCCGTGGCAACGCCGCCGGAGCTGGCCGGAACCGACCAGGTGGCCGGTTGGGCTGGCATGGCGACTGGCCGTGGATTGGATACGACGGTCGCACTGCGCGAGTAGCGTCGGAAGGGGCCCGCGTGGACCGTCGTCTCTGCTACCAACAAAAGTGCCGCACAAATAATCAGGGAACGCATGGTTTCAATCTCCTCCGTGTTTGTGGCGATTCGTCCCTTGGAAACGTCGGCGGTCCATTGTTGCAGACAGGTCACAGGGCACAACCCGCCAGCACGCCGCCCAAGCCCTACGCCACTGGAGCGGGTGAGCATACGATGCGTTTTTGGTAAACGTTGCGTTAGGTGGGTTGGCACGAGTCAGCCCGAGTTGACCTGTGCGGACGACCGAAGTTCGCGGAAGTGCAGCGGCGGCCGATTGAGCCGAAGGTAGCAATCGGCTATCTTTTCAGCCTTCAGAGCCACCTTACTTTCGAGCAAACTGACGCAGGCGATCACTCATGGAACTGCTACGCTTCGATCCGGCCGCTGCATTTCTTCCCAACACGGGACTGGACAAGGCCCAAGTCCAATCGCTCGAGCCGACGCTCGACAAGCTGCGTCAAGAAATCGTCGATGTCGACGTTCAATTGCTGGCCGGCCAGGGAACGATTCCAGCTGCCAAACAGCCGCTGGATGCCGCGTTCTATCTTTTGCCGGAGCGGCTGCTGAGCGAGTACGAGCAGGATCGCCAGCAGAGCGAACTGGGCCGGATTCTGTCGGTCGCCAAGCGGTTTCAGCAGACGCTCGACCGCGTCGTCGTCCTGGGGATCGGCGGTTCCTACATGGGCGCGCGAGCCCTGATGGACGCGTGTTGCCAACCGTATTGGAACGAGCTGACGCGCGGCGCGCGGGGCAGCCGGCCGCGGATGTATTTCGAGGGCAACAATGTCGACAATGATGCTTCCCAAGCCCTGCTGCGGTTGTTGGCCAGCGAACCGGGCGAGTCGGGCAAGCCGAACTGGGGCATCGTCGTCATCAGTAAAAGCGGCGGCACTCTGGAAACCGCTGCAGCCTTCCGGCAGTTTCTCTCGGCGCTCGAAGCCGCGTGCGGCGGCGATGCCGAAGCGATTCGCCAGCGCGTCATCCCGGTTACCGGCGACAGCGGCAAACTGTTCAACTTCGCCAAAGAGCTCGGTTGCCCGGAAGTTTTTCCAGTTCCCGACGGTGTCGGCGGACGCTTCTCGGTTCTGTCGGCCGTAGGTTTGGTGCCCGCTGCCATCCTGGGGCTGAACGTCGTCGAACTGCTCAAGGGAGCTGCGGCGATGAACAAGCACTTCCGCGAGGCGCCCCCGAGCCAGAACGTGGTTTTGCAGTACGCGGCCGTCAATCATTTGATGGAAGTCAAACGCGGCGCGTCCATTCGGTTGCTGAGCGTTTGGAGCAAAGCGCTCGAGTCGGCTGGAATGTGGTACGACCAACTGCTGGCCGAAAGTCTCGGCAAGCACGAGAAAGGGGCCACGCCTCTGATGACGCTCAATACGCGCGACCTGCACTCGCGTCATCAACAGCACCAGGAAGGTCGTCGCGACAAAATGATCAACAACTTGATCGTCGAGAATTATCGCGACGATCCGCTGGCGATCGGACGTCGCTCGAGCGATCCGGACGGGCTGAATGAAATCGCCGACAAGACGCTGCCGGAAGTGATGCGGGCCGCCATCGAAGGCACCAATCAGGCGCTCCGCGAGGATGGGCGGCCGACGGCCAACATCCTCATGCCACGCGCCGACGAAGCGTCGCTGGGCCAGTACTTTCAGATGCTGATGTTGGCCACCGTTGTCGAGGGGCGGCTGCTGGGTGTGAACCCTTATGGCCAACCCGGGGTCGAGGCCTACAAGAAAAACATGAACCGACTGCTCGGCCGTAAATAACCGGTGGGTTTCTGAGAATTTTTATTTCCGCGCTCCGACCCCGCCCGTCCATAAATGCGGCTCTCTGGGTATATTCGCTTGGAAGTTCCAAGTGATTGCCAATGCCCGCCGGAGCAGCTGACCAGCCGATTATGGAAAAGACAAAAGTAGCCATCGTAGGACTAGGGACGGTCGGTAGCGGGGTGGCGCGTCTATTGATCGATCATGGCGACCGGACGGCTCGGCATGCCGGCCGCACTCTCTGGCTGGAAAAAGCGGTCGTCCGCGACCTGAAAAAGCCGCGGAGCTACGATTTGCCTCCGGGCATTCTCACCGATTCGCTCGACGATGTCCTGAACAACAAGGAAATCGAAGTCGTGGCCATGCTTGTCGGCGGGCTGGAGCCTGCGCGGACGATCACCCTGAAACTGCTCGAGGCGGGCAAGGACGTCGTGACCGCGAACAAGGCCCTGCTGGCCGAACATGGTGGCGAGCTGTTCGATCGCGCGCGGCAACTCGGGCGAGCCATCGCTTTCGAAGCAGCGGTCGCCGGCGGCATTCCGATCATCGCCAACATCAGCCAGTGCCTTTCGGCCAACCAGATCAAGTCGCTGCACGGCATCCTGAATGGGACGAGCAATTTCATCGTCACGCAGATGGAGGAGCAAGGCTGGGAGTACGAGCGGGCTCTGCGCGAGGCGCAGCGACTGGGTTACGCGGAAGCCGACCCGACGATGGACGTCGATGGCAGCGATGCCGCGCAGAAGCTGGCTATCCTGGCTCATCTGGCTTTCGGAGCCCGCGTCAACTGGAAAGACATTCCGCGCGTCGGCATCGACAAGTTGGATATTTGCGACATCCGCTTCGCTGCGGAGCTCGGCTACCGAATCAAGCTGTTGGCGGTGGCTCGATTGGCCGACGATGGTTTGGAGTTGAGCGTCTCGCCGACACTGATCCGTGCCGGCCGCCCGCTGGCCGAAGTTCGCCGCAATTACAATGCGATCCATGTC
>JBQCJB010000787.1:0-9566 GCA_051953155.1 Aureliella sp.
GAACACGGCTGTCCGTTCGACTGCGGCCTCTGTGAAGAGCACGAGCAGCACACGTGCATTGGCGTGATCGAGATCACCGACGGTTGCAATCTGACCTGCCCGATGTGTTACGCCGGCAGCGCGCCGGGCAAGCCTCACAAAGCTCTGGCCGACGTCCAGCGCGCGATCGATAGCCTGGTCGCAGCCGAGGGGCGAGCCGAGGTGGCACAGTTGTCCGGCGGCGAGCCGACGCTTCATCCGCAGTTCGCCGAGATTCTTCAGTACGCGCTCTCACAGAGCATCGACTACGTGATGGTCAACACCAACGGCATTCGCCTGGCGCACGACGAGGAACTGGTCGCGCTCTTGGCCAGCCATCGCGAGCGCGTCGAGGTTTATTTTCAAATGGACGACCTCGACGACCAGGTGCTCGCGCGGCTGCGTGGTCAGAGCGGGCTGCTCGACAAGAAGCTCGCGGCGCTCGAGCGGCTCGACGCGGCCGGGGTGAATGTGACGCTGGTCGCGACATTGCAGGGAGGTATCAACGATACCGCCCCCAGCCGCCTGATCGAGTTCGCTCGCTCGCGGCCCTTCATTACAGGACTGAGTTTTCAACCAGCCACCTACAGCGGTCGGCACGTGCTGCCCGAGCAGTTGGAATCGCGCATCACCTTCCCCGACGTCATCGACCAAATGTGCTCCAGCCCGGAGAGCGACTTTAGAGCCGAAGATTTTCTGCCGCTGCCTTGCGCCCACCCGAACTGCCATTGGATTTCACTGGCCGCGCGCCACGGCGGGCAACTCTGGCCTCTGTCGCGAGTCGTCGATGCGGCAACCAACCGCGATTTGTTGGCCAACGGCATCAGTTTCACTCGTCAAGGCAGTCAGCAACTGGTCGCGCAATTGCTTTCGCGGCTCGCCTGCAATGACGGAGCGTGCTGCGGCCCGGCGGCGAAATCGACGCCAGGCGACCACGCGCTGCTAGAGAGCGGGTTTGCATCGCTGCCGCTGCTCGCAGCCGAAGCGTCGGACTGCCAGTCGCCGGCCAGCGATTCGACGAAGGTGATTCACGACCTGCTGGCCCGGGCGCTGGACGGGAAAGCCAGCGCTCGCGACTTGCTGCGGATCACGATTACCTCCTTTTTGGATGCGTACAACTTTGATGTCCGGCGGGTGATGAAATGTTGCACGCATCACGTGCTGCCCAGCGGCCACATCATCCCCTTCTGCGCGTACAACGTGCTCTATCGCGATGGCACCGTTCCCTTGCCCGAACTGCGGTCAAGGTGATTCGGTCCAGACATCAGCGAAAAGTGCCAGGAGTTTGTCCCGAGAGTTCGGGGGCAGTTTGCTGGTAAGCGAATCGAAACTCTCTCGTTCCGATGTTCTTCTTGTCGCCGCGATTTGTCCTTGCCACTTGTTGCAAAGGCTCTCTACTTTCGGCGCGTCGCGCAGGTCGACTTCGAGAAATTTTAACACGCTAGGCCTCGCGATCACCGTGAAATCCGTTTTCAGTTGGGTTAAGTGAATCGCACGGGCGATCGCCGCGCGTTGTTCTTCTTCCAAGATGGCCTCCAAGCCGTCATCGATCGCTTGATCGGCATTGAACATGCGATCCTTCGCCAGCTTCAGGTTCGTTTGGCGTCTCAGATTTGCCATTTGATACCGCTGGTTGTCCGTTATCGGTTTCACCGCCGGTGGTAAAACGAACAACTGGGCGGCGCCTAGGAACGCGAGGCCGCGATCCTCTGTGAAGATGCCGATGGACTCACTTGCGAAATCCGCCTGCGTGGATGCCGAAGGGGGCAGTACTTCCCTCCCGAAGCACCTGGCGAAGTTGTCCTGAATCTTTGGAAAGGACTGCAGCAGTTCATCGATGGCCCGAGCGCGGACAGCATTGCAGCGTACGACGGTTTTCGCGAGTAGCGGCTGTAGTTCTGCCAGCACCTCTTCCGTCTCTCGGCGATTCAAGCCGATTTGGTGCAGCAGGTCTCTGTTGAAAGCGCTCAGCGGGTAAGGAAATTTCCGTCGCAGATATTGGATGCGCCGCGCTCGCCGCTGCGCTTCGGTCAGTATTTTGCTGACCGGAGCTTCGACCAATCGGTCCGCTGCTCGCGTGGCCCCGGCCGATTCGACCGACAGCAGTTCCGCCGCTGGTGTGGCACTGAGAGTTGCCGATCGAAGGTCTTGGCTCTCCAGCAATCGTTTTAGCTCCGCCAGCTGAACGGGCGAAACTTCCAACTCCAATTGCCACTCTTCGGAGCGAACAATTTCTTCGATTGCCTTGATGCCCGTCGCCATCGATACGATGTCATCCGCGTTGACGCTGCTAAGAGTCGCGATCAGTGCAACCAGCATTGGAGCCAGGCACGTTGGCACAAGTAGTTCGCGTTTAAGGCACATGGGAAGCAAGGCGATTTTACGGAACGACTGCGATGGTGAGCTTCCAATGCCGGCGGCGATCGAGACTGGTTCGAAAACCATGCGTCAGACCTTAGGCTAGTAAGAACTTGCGAATCGTTAGTGATGTTTCATCAAAGCATGTTGGAGCTTCGGCGGAGGATCCACTCGAGGGCCAGCAAGATGACTAGCGCGGCGGCGATCCAGCTGGAATTCCAGAGCGGGACGGGAGGCAGCGCGCCGCGGCGGACTGGTGCGCCTTCGGGCAATTGCTCGAGCAACTCGTCGGCATCGGCGGCGATCAGGAACTGTCCATGCGTCTGCTCCGCCAGGCTCCGCAAGGCCGGCCAGTCGCTGCGCAGGTTGGCTTGTTCGCCCGGCGGCGCGGTCACTGTAAAGGTCACGCTGCTGGCCGCGGCGTCCGGCGGCTGGCTGATCGTTGCCCGGTAACTGCCGGCCGCCAGGCTGGAGTCGGTGGCTTTGAATTGAGCGGACGCGCTTTGGGTGCGCTGCATCGTTAATGTTTTTGATTCGCCGCCGATGCGCTGGAGCGTAATGCGGCTCGGTTGGCTGCCGAGGCTGGCCGCCGCTTCGGAACTGAGTCGGACCGAGAACTGGATCGGCTGACCCAGCCGACTCTGCCGCGGTTCAACGGCCAACTCCGATTGGTCCTGCCGATTCAGCTTGCCACGCGCGAGCCAACGCAGCATCTGGATCCAGTAACGATCGTAGATCAAGTCGCTGCCGCGAAAGCCCAGCCAGCGATAGGTTTCGTCGCTGGTTTGCATGGCCACGCGGCCGGCGCCAGCGAACTGGCTGATCAGCAGCGGTTGGTCGCCGGTGGTGGGAGCGTCCGGGGCGACGGCGACGGCCAGTACCTGAGCCCCGGGCTTCAATCCGCCAGGAATGTACGACCAGTCGGGACCCGGTAACGTGCGCCACAGCTCCGCAGCGCTGGCGGGGTTGGTCAACTGCAAGGGAAGGGCGGTCTGGCCGAGCGACGTCGGCTGCCAGCGCCGCGGCGAAGCGTCCAAAGTCCAGGCTTCGGGGCTGGGCTGCGTGGCATCGATCGGCATCAGCCGTCCCAGCGGCCAGGCGGCCAGATCGCTGGGATCAAAGCCTGGATGGCAGATAAACATCAGTCCGCAACCGGCAGTCGTTACCTGGTCGACGATCAACTGCTGAGTGCTGCTGGCGACCAGCGACGGATCGATTTGCCCAACGACGACGACATCGTAACTGGCAATGGTTTCCCGATCGCCGGGAACCAGTCGCAGCGCATGCTTGTCCTGGGCGACGTGCGCCGAGTCGGCATCTTGCAAAACGGCGTCGACATCGAAAGCGTGGCGTTCGTTTTCGCCCAGCTGCGCGGTGCGTTCGAGCAAGGTCTTCAAAAATCGGAATTCAAAACTGGGCGACTTCTGGATCAGCAGCACGCGCAAGGTCTGATCGCGGACGTCGATGATGCGCTCGAGCGTGTTGTTTTCCAGGTTCTTTTCATTGGGGGCCGCTGCAACCTCCAGGCGGATCAGCGAACTGCCCGCCGCTGCCGGGATGTAGCTCAACTGGACGCTGCTCGTACTGGTCGCCGCCGAAAGATCGGCCTCGGCTGTATCGACTACCTGGCCCGATTGCATGTCGCGAAGAGTCACCGTCGCCCGCGACGCGGATATGTCCGAGGCGATCACCGAAACCTGAACGGTGACGCGGTCGCCCAGCACGACCGCATCGTCGGCTAACAGATCGGCCAAGCCGAGGTCCGGCTGCGGCAATTGCTGGCCGGTGGCGATCGTCACGACCGGGATTGAGAGACGGCGAGCTTGAGCGGCGGCCTCTTCGAGCGGCGAGCCGCTGGTGACGATGCCATCGCTGACCAGCACGATGGCTGCGGTCGGTCGTCCCGATTGCCGGCTGAGGACCTGAATCAGTCCTTCGCCCAAGCGACTCTGCTGTCCGACGGGTTCGAGCTGGTCGAGGGCTGCGGAGAATTCGTCGGCCGTCGAAGCAACCTGCCTGGCATCGGTCGAGAGAGCGTACAGCTTTAAACGGTAACGCTTGGCCAGGTCGCGCTGGTCGTCTTGCCACAGCTGCTGCACGACTTGCCTGGCAGTTTCCCAGCGCGAGCTCCGCACCGGGCTCTTGCCCGCCACCGCCGGGCTTGCGTCGTCGGTTTGCATGCTGGCCGAATCGTCGACCAGGACTACCAGTTCGGGCAGATCGCTGTTGAAGCGCTGGATGCTCCAACCGGCAAGCATCCACCAGACCAACAGCAATGCCGAGACCCGCAGCGCGGCCAGAACCGTGCGCCGCAACCAGGAGGCGCGTCCGCGCTCCGAATAGTAAAGTGCGCCGACGGCCAGGCAGAGCGCCACCGCCAGTACGATCGACAGCCAAATCGACCAAGGCCAGGGACGGTCCAGCACTTGTTCGACCGTCGGCTGATAGCTTTCCGGCTCAGATGAAGCCGCTGTCGACGACTGTGCGAGAAGGCTGAACCTGCCGGTGCAGAAGATGTTCGAGGTCAGCCAGCCGCTCATGCCAGTCGCCTTCCCAGGCTCCAGGCCAGTACCGATTCGCACCCGAGCACCGCTAGCAGGCCGACCAGGCACCAGCGAGCAAGCTGATCGGAGCGCGCCGAATTGGCTGCGTCGCCAACCGCGGGCCGGTACGGCTGGAGCGGCGACGCTTGACCACCGAGCGGCAAAGCGGACAGTGAAACGCTTTCGAGACTGCTTTGTGTCGGGACGATGTTCACCGCGTACGGATGTTCGAAACTCCAGTGGTCTTCGGCATCGGCCGCGTCGCCATGAACGCGGTAAACGCCGGCCTCATCCGTGGCGGCGTAAATCCATTCCTGCCGAATCCCTTCGGAGGCTGGTGGAACGGTAAGGCGGCTAGTACTGTTGTCAGGGCGGCGAATCACCAGCTCGCGCGGTTGCGTCTGCCGCGTCAAGAAACCGGCCAGCGGCTGGCCGACTTCCACATTCATGGCTTGCTCCGCGCCGCCGATGATCGTCTCGACGATCTTCTGCATGACCGGTACGAAACTCGGCCATGTCGCCATGGCGTTCCACAACTCTTCGGCGCTCGGAGCGTTTGTTGCACCGGTGAGCGGGCCGCCCGATTGTGGCGTACTCAGCAAACTGGCGACCCAGCCGCTGCCCAGCTGGCGGCGGAGCAGCCACGGGTCGCCGTTGGTGAATCCGAGGTCAACTTGCAACGGGACATCGTCGCGAGGGATGATTTGCCAGTACCGAAAGATCGGCGTGGTCAGCAGACCAGCGTCTTGAAAGTTCGCAAAGGGTTTGGCAATGGGACTGGCGTAGCCCAACGGATCGATGCGCCAGTCGCCCGCCGGCGAGGGCTGGCGAAGGTCGAAACCCGAGAGGGCGCCGAGGCTTTCGTCGCTGCGGTTCCAGGCGCCGGCTCGCGCGTGCGGGCCGGGTAACAGCAAGATCGCGCCGCCGGCTTCGACGAAGTTGCGAATCTTGACCAGGGCCCCGGCGGCCAGTTCCGCAGGATCGACTAGAACCAGTGCGTCGATCTCGGTCAAGGAGCGCGTTTGCAACTCGCTCGCGTTCCAAGTTTCCGCGCGGATCGGCGACTGGAACTGCGGAGACTGGGCTGAGGCAGATTGGGCTGGGGCGGCTTGGGCTTGAGGGGCCAGGCTGAGATTGATCAGTTTGGCGGGCGCGGCGGCCGAGGCCTCGGCCAGCGTCACGACGCGCACTTGGGGGCGCACCGAGACGATCAAGTCGCGCCGGTTGTCGACGGCCAGGCGGTCATCGGGTATGGCCGCGCCGATGCTCCAATAATGCGTGGTGGGTGGATAAATGTCGGCGGTGACCGTGCGGCTGCTGCCGGCGGGGCAATCGATGAACGCCGTGTGGTGCGTCTTGCCTTCGCTCTGGAACTGCACGGGCAAGCGCTCGACATCGCGCGGTCCAAAATTCTGCACCGTCGCCGTGGCCCGCAGGCTGCGTCCTCGCAGCACGACGGCGGTATCGGTTTCTAGCGCGGTAACGGCCAGGTTGGCTGGCGATTGCACAGCGGGCGATTCGATGCGGAGTGCATGCCGGCTGGCCAGTTCCTGCAGGGTGCGGCGGTCGGCGCCGGCCGTGGCTGCTTGCCAGGAGTCGCGTCCCAGATCGGTAAAGAAGACGATGTGCACATCCTGGTGCTGTGGCGCGGACTGCCGGGCGTCTTCGATCGTTTGTCGAATCACCTCCAGGCAACTGCTCAAATCGCCCCCGCCGTCGGTGCATTTGCGCCGGCGCAGTTCCTCAATCACGCGCGACGATTCGAAAGCCGGCTGTCCGATGACGGCTCGCGACGGTTCGGCCAACTCGATCAGTGCAAACGCATCGCCGGCCGCTGCCTGGCCGACGAGCGTGCTGGCACGCTGCCGCGCGAGATCCCACAGCGATTGCCGCTGCGATATCGTTTGCATCGAATAGGATGCGTCCAGCACGAGCACCCACAGTTTCGGTGGCTGCGTGTTGGCCGCTGCGGCGGAACTTGTTCCGCGCAGGATCGGCCGAGCCAGGGCGATGGCAAGCAGCACCAGCGCGGCGGTTCGCAACAAGAGCAGCAGCCACTGCTCGATGCGCACGGTCCGCGAATTTTGTCGGATGGCTTGCAGCAGCAGTTCCATGGCGGCCCAAGGAATCTCTTGCTGCCGGCGACGATGCAGCAGATGGAGCGCCAGCGGGATTCCGGCGGCGGCCAGCCATGCCAGCATCCAGGGGTTGCCCAGTTCGAACACGCCGATCAACCGCGCGTCGTCAAACATCGGTCCACGCCCCTGCCGGAGACATCGCCTGGGCCGTCATCGGGTCGTTCTCCGCCGCCGGGCCAGCATGTGCGAAAGCGCCAGGGCGAGCGACTCGTCGGTCAGCAACAACTGGTGATCGATGCCCAGTTGCTGGCACCCGAAGCGCAGCCGCTCGAGGAACTCATGCATCGCGCGGCGGTACGCGGCACCGATAAACCGCGGATCGGTTGCCACGCTGGGCAAGCCCTCCAGTCCGATGAAACGCGTGGCTCGATCGAGTTTCAAATCGATCTCCAGGCGATCGAGCACTTGCAGCACCAGCACGTCGTGTCGCTGGAACTTGAGTAACTTCAGGGCGGAGAGGATCCTCTGGTCGTCCCCCAGCAGATCGCTGATGATGACCACCAAGCCCGGGCGGCGCAGACGCTGTGCGAGCAGTGTAATCGCTTGCGGAATGTCCGAACGCGTCTGACTGGGCTGCGTTTCGAGCGCGTGCAGCATGTCGTCGAAGCGCGTCGGGCTCGCACTGGGCACCAACCAGGTCTCGAGCGTATTGGTGAAGGTGGCCAGGCCGACGGCATCCTGCTGGGTCAGCACCAGGTAGCCCAGGCTGGCCGCGACCAATTGGGCGTACTCGAGTTTGCTCAGCGGGCTATTGGGGCCGCGAAAGGACATGCTTTCGCTTTGGTCCAGCAGCAGCGTGCACTGCAGATTGGTTTCGTCTTCGAACTGCTTGAGATAGATCTTGTCGCTGCGGGCGTACACCTTCCAGTCGACTTGCCGGGTGTCGTCGCCTGGGGTGTATTCGCGGTGCTGTGCGAACTCGATCGAGCGGCCTTTCAGCGGGCTGCGATGCATGCCGGCGATCAGCCCTTCGACCAGACTCCGCGCACGCAACCCCAGCGGCTGGATTCGGGCCAGCGTTTCAGGATCGAAGAACTTTGCTGATGCGTTCACGCGCGGCGCTCGACTCCAGGGTCTGATCGACACCCTCTAGGACATCTTTGATGATATCGGCTGCGACGACGCCTTGGGCTTCCGCTTGGAAGTTCAGCCGCAAACGGTGACGCAAAACGGCTGGGGCGACGGCGGCGATATCCTCGCGCCGGACGGCCGGGCTGCCGTGGAGAGCGGCGCGGGCTTTGGCTCCCAGCACCAGGTACTGGCTGGCGCGCGGCCCGGCTCCCCAGCGAACGCAGCTGCGGACCAGCTGGCTGGCCTGCGCTTCGGTCGGCCGCGTCAGCCGCGCGATCTGCGTGGCCAATAAGGCCAGTTGCGGCGTGATCACGATGCGGCGCACCACATGCGTCAGCTGCAACAGCTCCGTGCCGGTCAGCTGGCAAGCGAGTTCCGCATGCGTGTCGCTGGTCGTTCGCAGCACGATTTCCAGTTCGTCTTCCTGGCTGGGATAGTCGACCAGGACGTTGAACATGAAGCGATCGAGCTGGGCTTCGGGCAGCGGGTAAGTGCCTTCTTGTTCGATCGGGTTTTGAGTCGCCAGCACGAAAAACGGCGTTGGCAGCGGATGGCGTTCGCCACCGACGGTGACCTGCCGCTCCTGCATCGCCTCGAGCAGAGCTGCCTGCGTCTTGGGAGGCGTGCGGTTGATCTCGTCGGCCAGCACGATGTTGGCAAAGATCGGGCCGCGAAGAAACCGGAACTCGCGGCCTCCATGTTCGCGATTCTCTTGGATGACTTCCGTGCCGGTGATGTCGGCCGGCATTAGGTCGGGCGTGAACTGGATGCGGCTGAAGGCCAGGTCCAGCGACTTGGCCAGGCTGGAAATCATCAGCGTTTTGGCCAGCCCCGGTACGCCGATCAGCAGGCAATGGCCACCGGCCAGCATCGCCACTAGCAACTGTTCGATGACCTCGTCCTGACCGACGATGACCCGGCTGAGCTCCTGCTTGATCGCCGTGCTGGCAGCGTTCAATCGTTGGAGCGCTTCGACGTCGTCCTCGGGCGGTTGGTGGTCGCTGGCGTTTTCGCGCATAAAAAGTTCGATTCGTGCCTGGGCTGATCGCTCGAAAGGCGTTATGGCTTTACCGCGCTATTATAGCCGGGCCCCGAATCGCGAAGGGCTTTACAGCGATCCCTTGGTGCTGGGAATGTCGGTTTGCCGAGGGTCTTGGGTGCAGGCGCTGCGCAGGGCGCGGGCAGCGGCTTTGAAAATGCCTTCGGCAATGTGATGCGTGTTGCGGCCATAGTGCAGCAACACGTGCAAGTTGCACATCGCGTTGCTCGCAAACGCATACCAGAAATCTTCGACCAGTTCGCTGTCGAAGTCGCCGATCTTGGCGGCGGGCATCGGTGCCTGAAAGACCAGGTAGTTGCGGCCGCTCAAGTCGACGGCTAGCGTCACCAGCGTCTCTTCCATCGGCAAGACGATGTGGCCGTAGCGGGCGATGCCGCG
>JBQCJB010000788.1:0-6355 GCA_051953155.1 Aureliella sp.
CGGGCTGGCCCCGAAAGAATTGGTCTCGACAATGTCGGCACCCGCCTGCAAATATGCCCGGTGGATCTCGGTGATCTCTTGCGGTGCGGTCAAGCACAGGATGTCGGAGAACCGCGAAAGGTCTTTGGCGTGGCTGCGGAACCGTTCCCCTCGGACTTGGGCATCGGTCAAATTCAACCGCTGGATCATCGACCCCATGGCACCGTCGAGTACCAGGATGCGCTCGCGCATCAGTTCGGGAAGAATCTCTGCAGAGGAATGGCGCTTCAACATGGGATCACTTTTGCTAGATACGCTTCGCTGGAGAATGCCTCGGCCTCAGGCACGTTTAGGGCATTTTAACCCGTTTGCTCGAAATGTCTTAGGCCTCTCCGGCCGCTTGGCCCGGTCAATAACCAGATTGCTTCGCTAAGTCGCCTGGCAGGAAAAGTCAGCCTAGCCCGCAAAACGCTCAAGGGCCGCAAGGGTTCCGCCGATAAATCAAGAGAACCTAACGTGTAGCCGGGTTCGTTTCGCTATGGGCGAACGCACCAGTGAACCAAAGGAATCAGGGAATGACAGGCACCAGTGCACGCGAGACCTCGCGATCGGCGCGACGAATGCGGCCCACCCTCAGCGGCTCTTCGTCCCAAGTAAACCCGCCGGTGTTGTTTCGATTGCCATCGATCAGTTCGCCCGCGCCGCACTCCGGCCGCGAGCCCCAACCTGCCGTCTCCTCCGCCGCCCCCACGGGCGGTTCGATGGTGATCGGAGCGAGCGCGTCCGCTCTGCCGCCCCAGACTTTCTCCCCATTGGTCGGGCAACCGCTGAAGCAAACGCTGGCTCAGCCGCTGGCCCAATCGGCCGCTCAGCCCGCCATGCAGCCGCTCGGCCGGCCAGCCGACGCAGCGAACGCAGCGAGCGACGTGCGCACAGCTGCCGAAGAACCGGCGGCTGCTGCGAAGAGGCAGCGTCAGCAACTGATCAACGCCGTGATCATCGCCCTGCTACTGGCCGCGCTGGCCGTCCTGTCGCTGATCGCCTTCCGCCGACAACCTGTCAAAGCCGAACTGGTCACCGCACCAGAGAAGTCCGCTTCCGAGAGCCAAGCCGGCGATCCGTTGGCTTCGTTGGCGGACTTGCGCGTCCCGCCGGTACAGGAAAAATCAGCAAGTGACGCGGCTCCGCCGAGCTCTGGGGTCAACCAGGCCAAGCCAGCGCTGCCGGCCGACTCGGCCAAGCGCAACGATCTATCCGCGGTATCGCAGCCGAACGAGCCATCGGACAGCTTGATCACCGGTCTGGAGACCAACCGCCTGATGCGGGCCGACGCAGCCAAGCCCTCGCCCGCGCAAGTCCAACTGGGCACGCCGGTTCCCATGCTTTCATCGACCGATTCCACGTCGCTGGTCGACAGCGCGACCAAGCGGCCCGAGGCATCTACGCCCGAATTGCCTTTGACGACTCCGCGGTACGAAACCGTCAGCGGCCCGAATTCCACGAAAGCTCCCACCGATAAACCGCGGAGCGGGACGACCGGCTCCAGCCCCGATCTGTACGACGGTGCCAGCAGCCAACCGACTTCGCCCGGCAGCGGCCAGCTCGCGGCGGTCGAGGACTCGCCGAGCCTGGGAGTGACTGTCGGCGGTGGCTTGCCCCATCCGACCAACCTCGCTCAAGCTAGCGGCGCTCCGCTGGCGACGGCCACGCCCGACCTGGATGCCGCGGCGATCAGCAAAAAGTATCTCGAACACGTCCAGTTGAAAAACGCCAGGCTCGCCTCGAGCGGGGCATCGATCGTGAATTCGTCCTCGCCCAGCGGCAGCGCCGGCAGCGGTATGCCGAGCAGCACGCTGGCACCGCGGGTCGCGCCTGGCGGTAGCGCGCCGGCCGGTCTACCAGGGGCCGCTGCACCAACGGCCAGCCCAAGTGCGATGCCCTCCGCCGCGACTTATCCGTATGCCCAAAGCGCCGTGCCCGCCACCACAGGGCTGCCTTATGGCACGACCGGCAACACTTCGACACCGTACGTTCGCAGCGCTCCCGATGCACAGACCAGCGGTGCGACCCGCCCGACGACGAACGTCGGCAGCGGCGCAGGCCAAGCCCCGCTGGGCATGATCGGTCAGAGTGGCTATGCCACAGCGCCGACAGGCGATTTCGTCGGCGGAGCGCCGACCCCAGTCACCGGCACGCTCGGTTTCGCAACGTCGACCGTCGGCGGCATGCCAACTGGCGCACGCCCGACCGGAACGACGGGGGCGGGAGCGACGACAGCCACCGGATCGGCCAGCCCGTACGGCGCGACGCCGCAGTACCGCTAGCCGCACACATCCAAGACATCGCAACCGGTTCGACTGCGGAAACCACCCGGTTGCAAATCGCTATTCGCGACGGCGCGTCTGTCGTGTAAAAGCAAAGCGCATCGGGTGGGGTGCAAGAAGCACCCGCCGGAAGCCCGATTCGGCAAGTCCCTCAGCGACCATCGATGGCAAGGAACGCAGACATGGCGAGCAACCTCAACAAGGCATTCATGCGGGCTTACGCCAAGGATCGTCAGCAACCGCTGCCCGATGCACAGGCCGCTGCCCAGGTCGAAGTCGCCCACCAGGTCCGAGCGACCACTCCGGTTCGAGGCGCCGCCGCTGCTGCTTCCCAGCAAGCGGTTCGCACGCCGCCGCCAGCCCCCAAGGTTCTGACGGGCCGCTTCGTGCAGGCGCCCGCCGCCCCGACTCACGCACCCCAAGACAAGGTCGCTGCTGACAGAGCCACCGAGGCCAGCAGCGTGTGGCAGCGCATCGATGCGGCTCAGGCCGTCCAGGCTCCCCACGTGACCTCCCAGCCCACGCGGCCCGTCGCGGCCAGCGTCGGCGCCGGCAGCGTTACCGGCCCGCGTCGCATGCACAGTAACGCAGCGGCCGCTGTGCCTTCGCCACAGGTCGCCCGAGACGCGCGGACGTCAATCCACGGACAACCCCAACCATTCGATATGCCCTTGTTAGGCGACGATCACGAGCCTTCTGCAATCGCCGACCAGCGAGCCATCGAAGCGCGTCGCCGAACTGTCGCCGATTTCCTGTATGCCGCCGGGCAGGAACGCACCGTCGCGGCAGCTGCCTCCGCACCCAAGCAACCCGCTCGAACCGCCACTGTCGCGGCTGCGAATCCTCGAGCGGCGGCGATGCCTCAAACGACCGCCAGCCCGGCTGGCCGACAACCGGCCGCAGGACGTTCGGTCGGCAGCACCACCTTCGAGCCCGCTCCGGTTGCAAGCAGTGCGAGCATGCCGATGCCGCAAACCTTCCAAGCCGCTGCAGCCGTCTCAACGCCACAGGCACCTCCGACTCCGTCGCCTCGACCCTTCGCGGCGACCGAGCCAGCCGCCGCCGATCGCCAGCCGTCGCAGGTCATGCGCTCCGGCAATATCGTCCGCGTCGACGTGCCCCGCGGCGTCCGCTCCGCCGCCAGCCCCGCAGCCCAGGCGACCGCTTTCGCCGCCAATCCTAACGGAACGGCTGCGGAAATGCCGGGCACCCGCCAGGCGGCAACCCAGCCAGCCGCACGAATGCCGGCCGAACAATTCGCTCGCGATCAATTTACTCGCGATCAACACGCCCGCGAACAACATGCTCGCGAACAATATGCTCGCGAACAATATGCTCGTGAACAGGCCACGCTGGAACAGCTTACTCAGGGGCAAATCGCTCGGGAGCATGCCGGTCCGACGGCCGTGGGCGAGCAGTTGCGCGTTGATCGGGCTCATCAGTTGAACGCCGTCGAGCAACAGTTGCGTCGCGACAAGCACGCCATTTTCAATCCTGTCTGGGAAGTGGATGCTCTGCAGTGGCCGAGCGTCTGCGACAAACTGATGGCCCATCGCGCCGAGAGCATGTCCCAAGTCGCTGCCCACCTGAAGATCGCCTGCCAGGACGGTCTGAGCGTGCTGGGAGTGACCAGCCCGGGCAACGGCGAAGGACGAACGACCGTCGCCTGCTGCCTGGCGCGGCTGGCTGCCGGCCACGGTTTGAACGTGGTGTTGGTCGATCTCGACCTGGACCATCCGACGCTGTGCCTGCAGACGAACCTGGAGATCGAGCACGATTGGCGCGACTGCCTGACCGAGGACATTCCCTTGGAAGAGGTCGCGGTGCACTCGATCGATGATCAACTGACGTTGTTACCACTGAAGGCCCGCGGCAGCCGGCAAGGCCTGCTGGCCTCCGACTCGCGCATCGCCGAGATGTTGGCTCAGCTGTCCGAAAGTTTTGAACTGGTCATCGTCGACACCAGCCGCGTCCATTCGTCGGGCAACGTGATTACCGGGCTGGCGTTCACCGAAATCTTCGATGCGTCGATCGTCGTCGTCGACCGACGCAACAGTGATCAAGTCCGCATCGAAGACGCGGTTCAATCGCTGCAAGAGACCGGTATCGAATCGATCGGCATCGTCGACAATTTTTCCATCGGATAACGCGGGGCCAAGGCGATGTATACACAGCACTGGAAACTGAGCAGCCGACCGTTCGAGAACCGCTGCGACAGTCAGTTTTATTATCCGGCGGAGCTGCACCAGGCGGCGCTGCTCAAACTGCACTACACGATCGAGAACCGCCGAGCGGCCGGACTGTTGTGCGGTCCGACGGGCATCGGCAAGACGTTCCTGATGCACGAGCTGCGACGGCAGTTGAGCGAGCGCTTTCGCGCGATCACCAATATCGTCTTTCCCGCTCTTGAGGAACGCGAGTGGTTGGCGTACTTCGTCGACGTCCTCGACGCGGCCGGCTCAGGCACTGTCAGCAGCACGGCCCAGGCCTTGGCCCGATTTGAACGCCACTTGCTCGCCCACATCGATGCGGGGACTCATCCGACGATCGTCGTCGACGAGGCCCAACTGCTCGAACAATACGGACTGCTCGAACCGTTGCGGTTGCTGTTGAACGTCGCGGCCGATCGCGCCCCGGGCGAAGCCGCCTGGACGCTCGTGCTGGTGGGACAAGAGATGACGCTGGCCCAGATCGAACGTTACCACGCGCTCGATGAGCGTCTGGCGGTCAAGTGCGTCGTCGGCCGCATGAAACCCGAGGAAACGCAAGGCTACATCCAGCATCGCTTGCGGGCAGCCGGCGGAGATGCCGCCGCGATCTTCCGCCCCGACGCGCTGGAAGCCATCGAATGCCTGTCGCAGGGGCTGCCGCGGCGGATTAATCGGCTGTGCGACTTGGCATTGATGATTGGCTATGCCGAAGAGGTCCAGCACATCTCGGCGGACATCATCGACAGCGTCCACGCCGACCTGGCTGCACCGCTCTAAACCTGTGCCGCTGTAAGGCTGCACTGCGGCAAGCTCCCACCGCTGCGAGCCTGCACTGGACCGAGCGACGAAGGATGCTTCGTCGCCGGCCGCTTGCCCTGTCGCGTAGTCGCTCTGCCGCTTAGACGCTTAGTCGCGGAGCTTGCCGCAGATGATGCTGGCGTTGTGGCCGCCGAAGCCGAAGCTGTTGTTCATGGCGGTTCGGATCACGCGGCTGGCCGGCACGTTGGGCGTGTAATTCAAATCGCACTCTGGGTCCGGCGTGACCAGGTTGATCGTCGGCGGCACCACATCGTGGTGTACGGCCAGCGTCGTCAGGATCATTTCGATGCCGCCGCTAGCCCCGAGCGAATGCCCGAGGTGCCCCTTGGTGCTCGAGACGGCCAGCTCGTAGGCGTGTTGCCCGTAGACGGATTTCATCGCCTGCGTTTCGGCCTTGTCGCCCAGCGGAGTGCTGGTCCCATGGGCATTGATGTAGTCGATGGCTTCCGGGGCCAGCTTGGCGTCGCGGATCGCATTCCGCATCGCACGGGCCGCGCCGGTCCCTTCAGGATCGGGCTGGGTGATGTGCCCGGCGTCACCGCTGGCTCCGTAGCCTAACACTTCGGCGTAGATCTTGGCGCCGCGCCGCTGGGCGTGTTCGAGCTCTTCGAAGATCAGGATCCCGGCCCCTTCGCTGAGGACGAAGCCGTTGCGGTCCAGGTCGAACGGGCGGCTGGCCAGTTGGGGCTCGTCGTTCCGATCGGCCAGGGCGCGCATGTTTTGGAAAGCGCTCAGGCCCATCGCGGTGATGGCTGCTTCGGTACCGCCGGTGACGACGACGTCGGCGTCGTCATATTGGATCGTCTTGAGCGCGTCGCCCATCGCGTTGGTCGCGCTGGCGCAGGCCGTGGCCACCGTGTAGTTCGGTCCGCGGAGGCCGTAGCGGATCGACAGATTGCCACCGGCCGCGTTCAGCATCAGTTTCGGGATCGTCAGCGGGCTGACGCGGTCTGGACCTTTGTGCAGCAGACGCTCGACCTGGATTTCGATCTCCGACAGTCCGCCGATGCCCGAGCCCAGGAT
>JBQCJB010000789.1:0-6995 GCA_051953155.1 Aureliella sp.
AGATCGCCGCTGTGGACCGAAGTCAGCTCGCGCACCGACTCCGGCTTGAGAATCGTCTGACCGTCCAGAGTGCCGCCGCTGAGCAGCATCTGGCAGAAACGCGTGTAGTCGCCGGCGGTCGAAAACAAGCCGCCGTTGGCCAGCGGAACTCGATCGGTGCTGGTCGGTGACTTGCCATACAGGACGCTGACCTGGGCGACTTCCAACTCGCCTGATTCGGTCCGGCGATACGATTTGGCCACGCGGCCTGCCTGTGCCTGCGTGAGATAGAAGGCGGTGTCGACCATCTTCAGCGGCTGGAAAACCTTCTGCTTGAGAAAGGTGTCGAAATCTTGTCCCGAGACGACTTCGACGATCCGCGCAGCGGTGTTGATGCCCGTCTGCGAGTACTGCCACTTGCTGCCGGCGGGAAATTGCACCGGCTTGGTCGCCACCAGCTTGGTCAGCTCGGCCAGCGTCTTGAGCGAAGCCGATTCCTGCGGCCTCAGTTCGCTCAGCCCCGCGGAGTGGGTCATCAGTTGCTTGATCGTGACCGCGACGGGCTCGCCCTCGGCGTTCTTCAGCTCTTTGAACTCGGGCAAGTATTGAGCGACGTTGTCGTCGAGCTTCAGCTTGCCCTGCTCGACCATCATCATTACGGCCACGCCCGTGACGGGCTTGGTCATCGAGGCGATCCAAAAAATGGCGTTCCCGTCCATCGGCTTGGCGGCCTCGATGTCTTGCATCCCGACGGCGGTTTCATCGAGTACGCGGTCAGGCCCAGCGACGACGGTGACCGCTCCGGCGATCTCGTGCGCATCGACAAAGCCTTGCATGGCGCGCTCGATCCGCTGGTGTAGCGGGGACTGCGCGGCCAACTGCGCAACCGGTCCCAGGCAGCTTGCCCAAAGCAGACAACCCAGGCCAAGCCAACGCGTCGACGAATGGAAGGTGGTCCGATTCATGGTGGAGCTGATTCCAAGGTTGAGGATCAGAACAGGACGCAAACCGGGCCAGCGACTGCGTTGCAAAACGTGCCGGCTGGACCCTGGTTACAACGATTCGGGATTCTTGGCAGGTGCCGCCGGCAACTCGGGCAGGCTGACCTCTTCACCGGCCAAGGCGAAGTCGATCTCGTCCAAGTCGGTATTGTCGACCGAGCGGCGCAGGATCAGGTAGACCGCTGCGGTCGCGGACCACAGGTAACTAAACCAGTACGAGGCGATCAGCAACCGCGTCAGCCAGCCCCCGACCAGCACCCACTGCAGGACGCGAGTGGCCTGCAGGCTGATCTCGCCGGTCGCCGGCGCAACGGCTACTCCGGTCACGCCGCTCGAGGCGGCGCCTGCCGCGCCGGACAAGGAATCGGGTGTCACCGGCGCGACGACCACGGTGGCGGGGCCTTCGATCAGTTCGAGCACGGTATAGCCTGCGCCGCTGAGAAACGCGTCGCGGACCCAGTGCCAACCAGCCAAGAGCAGCCAGAAGACGATCAAGTAACCGACCAGTCCCACGCCCAATAGAGCGATCGCGCACAGCACGGTGACGACCGGTCGCTGGAAAAAGTAATTGTTCGAGCGGCTGAAGCCCTCGAAAGCATCGGCGTTGCGCTCGCAACTGATCGCGGTCACCGCCAGCGGGTAGCACACGAACATGCTCAGCACCAATCGTCCGACGCCCAAGACCAACGGAAACAGTACGATCAGCAGTACGCCTGCCACGATCGCCAGCGGTCCCAGTCGCGCAATCAACCCGAGCAGAAACGGCACGAATAACAAGGCGGCGATGGCGACCAAATGCATGCCGGTGACCCACAGGTAACTGAACATGCGCGAGCCCACGATGCGCAGCGTTTCACCCCAGGGAGCGATCGTCCGCTGCCCCAGTTCGACCGCAGCGCGGCGCGAGAGAATGCCGCCGAAAAAGCCCAACACAGCGGTCAACCACAGCAGGCAGAAAGTCAGGTAGCCGATCTCGCGCAGGCCGAGAGCGGTGAACAGCTGGCTTTGACCAACTTCGATCGGCGCCAGGGGAACGCTGCCGAAGACGCGCACGTTCCAGCTTTCGAAGCCTTCGACGAAACGCGGGCCGAACAGCCAATTGCCAATCGCCAGGCCCAACTGGATCACCAGCACGGCGATTGCGCTGGTGGCCAGGGCTGTCACGCGCATGGCCGGGTGCACGGCTCGCGTCAGCGGATGCCACCACCACAGCGACCGGTCCCAATCGACTTCCGCTTTGGGTACAAACCGATCCTCGAACGGGATTTCTTCCATCGTTTCCGCTTTACTCTCGCTGAAAATGCAAACCAGGTTCGGGGCAGGCGGTCAAGCGTCGTGCCAGCCAGGCGGCAAGCGGACGGGGGGACGCTGCTGGGCCTCGCCGGTCTCCGCAATCTCTTCGGGCTCGTCGTCCGCCGGAGAGCAAGGTATCGAATGCGCCTCGTCCAGCCAACGGCCCAAATCGATCAAACGGCAACGATCGCTGCAAAAGGGAAGAAAACGCGACGCGGCTGCCGGCACCGGATTGCCGCAGACGGGGCAGGGGAGACGAGGAACTTCGCAAGACGGCATCATCGGTCAACTGCCACAAGTGAACCAAGATCGAGGCTGTGAAAAAGATACCAACCAGGCAACACTTCGCCAGTTAAACTCGCTAAGATCGCGACGTGCCGGCCTCGCCCGTCGGCCCTTGCTCCTCTTCCGCCCGTTATTTCAAACCTCAATCGTAACACATCGCACTTGGGGAGACAGCCAGGTATGAACCAACTCCATGCCAGCGGTCCACACGCCGCCCATGGGCAGACGCGGTTGCTGCGCGGGCTGTCGACGGTCGATACGACAGCCTTGGTGGTGGGCACGGTGATCGGCACCGGCGTGTTCCTCAAAGCGGCTCCGATGGCCCAAGCGGTCGGAACGCCCCTGCTGGTGCTGGTGGCCTGGGTTGCCGGTGGACTGCTCTCGCTGGCCGGCGCGCTGACCTACGCGGAACTCGGCGCGATGCTCCCCGAGGAAGGAGGCGAGTACGTTTATCTGCGGAAGAGCTACGGCGAGATGGTCGCCTTTTTGTTCGGTTGGCAACGCTTCATCGTCGCCGGCAGCGCGTCGATCGCCAGCCTGGGAGCCGGGCTAGCCATCTTCCTGTCAGTATTCGTGCCGCTGGACGCGGTGTGGCTCAGGAACGATTTCACGCTGCTGGGCCAAGACATCCACTGGCAGTTCGGCGCCAAACAAGTCGTGGCGGTCGCGTTCATTATTGTGATGAGCGGCATCAACTGCTTTACTGTCATCGTCGGCGGGCGAGTTCAATTGCTGCTGACGATCTTGAAACTGACCGGGATCGCCTGCGTCGTCCTGGGGATTTTTTTCGCATCGAAGACCGCCGACTGGAGCAACCTCAGCCAGCCTTCGGATGCGCCGAGCTGGAGTGGCTGGACGCTCTTTGGAACAGCCATGTTGGCCGCCCTTTGGGGCTATGACGGTTGGAACAACATGCCGATGGCAGCCGGCGAAGTGCGCAATCCCGGCCGCAACATTCCGCGAGCTTTGATCGTGGGGATGCTGGTCGTGATGGCCATCTATTGCACGCTGAATCTGTGTTATTTCTATGCGTTGCCGATCGCGGAAGTTCGCAACGCCAATTCGACGCAGTTTCCCGACGCACCGGCCGTGGCCAGCAAGGCGGCAGCGACTTTCTTGGGCGATTTTGGCGGCGGTTTTATTTCGCTGGTCTTCGTCGTCTCGGCTTGCGGGGCTCTGAACGGCTCGATTCTCGCGAACGCACGCGTACCGTTTGCCATGGCGCGGCACGGCCTGTTCTTTCGCCCGCTAGCCCGGCTCAACGAGCGGACGCGGGTCCCGGTAGCTTGTTTGATCGTCCAAGCCTTCTGGGCTTCGGTCCTGGCGCTGTCGGGAACCTTCCATCAGCTGACCGACTGCCTGCTGTTTGCCTCGTGGATCTTTTACGCGCTGGTCACTTCGTCGGTCTTTGTCCTGCGCCGCACGATGCCCGACGCCGAGCGCCCCTACCGCACGATCGGTTATCCCGTGGTGCCTGTGGTATTTATCCTGGTGGCATTGTGGCTCATTATGAACACGCTGGTAACCAAGCGCGTCGAATCGGTCGCCGGCCTGGTCCTGATGGCCGCCGGCTTGCCGCTCTACGTCTACTTCAAGCGTCGCCAGCCCCACAGCCCATCCGCCGAGCCAGCCCCCCCACCCGCCAGCCACTAAGCTCAGCCACCAAACTTAGCCATTCTGTGCAGGGTGACCGTGAGCGATCCAGTTGTGCTCTGCGAGGCTGGCTCCCCGTGGTTACGGTCATGAGCGTCGATTGACAACATGGGCAGCCGCCGGTATTTTACGAACGTTCGCACAGCGAGACCCGTCCGGCGCCCATTTGGGTGGCGCTCAGGCGAGCGTTTTTGCAAGGCGGATTTGCGCGGCGGAGTAGCTCAGTTGGTTAGAGCAGCGGAATCATAATCCGCGTGTCGGGGGTTCGAATCCCTCCTCCGCTATTCCCTTTATTTTCTTGGGTCAAACGCACTTTGTAAGCGCCAATTTTGGTAGGGGTAAGTTTGGGCGATTGCACGGGCATTGCACGATCTGCGTGCAATACTACTGTGGAGACCCAAACTAATGTCAGGCGAGAAAAAGCTAGTCAAACCCTGCCCAGAATTCCCTCTCACCCCCACCGGCCACGGCTACTGGAAGAAGATCATCCGTGGCACCTCGTACACCTTCGGTGAACGATGGTGCAGCGCCGAGGACGCCCTCAAAGCCTACGAGAAGGATCGCGAGGCGATCGAGAGAGGACTGCCTCGTGAGTCGGTCGTCGAGCCCACGTCGCTCAAAGACGCCCTCGATATGTTCCTTGAAGCGAAGCTCACTCTGGTCCCCAAGAAGCAGCTCGCGATGCGCACTTGGAAAGACTACGAGACCGAATGCAAACACGTCATCAAGATACTGCCTGCGCGGACCCAGCTGCACAACCTTGGCCCTAACCACTTCCAGGCCCTGCTCGCAAGCTACGACGGGAGTCCGACCACCGTTACGAACCACATGATCCGTGCCGAGGTCGCGTTCAACTGGATCGAGGAGCGGTTCAACACGACGCTGAACAAAGGCGGCGTCTTCAAGAAGCCCAGCGCGACGGCGATACGGAAGCACAAAGCGGCCACGGCCAAGGGGCTAATACCACCGAGCCAGATCATGAAGCTGATCGAGCACGCGAAGAATCCGCAGATCAAAGCAATGCTGTGGCTGGCGATTAACTGCGGCTTCGGGAACGCTGACGTGGGCCAGCTGCCGCTGGAAACTCTCCTACGCCGTTTCAAAGACGGCTGGATAGAATACCCTCGGCCGAAGACCGGCATGGCACGAGCTGCCAAGCTGTGGCCAGAGTCCGTTGCCGCGCTGAAAGAGGTGATCGGCCGGCGACAGAAGGGACTCGTCTTTCTCACCAAGTATGGCAACCCGTGGTCGACCGACAGCAAGGCAAGCGCGATTTCGTCCGAGGTGGCCAAGATCAGAGACAAGCTGATCAAAGAGGGTCACGAGTTGAACTCCAGGCTCAACTTCTACGACTGCCGCCGCATGTTCCAGACGATTGCTGGAAATGCAGGCGACGAGTCAGCGGTGAGATTCGTGATGGGCCACGTTGCCGGCAAGAATGACATGTCAGCCATCTACAACCAAGGCTTCCTTGACACGCGGCTGATACGAATTGCAGATGCGGTCAAGGAATGGCTGCTTGGTAAAGACGAAAACGTCGGCAGTTACTTCGCAAGCAAGTAACGACCACAGCCGAGGTCGCATAGCGAGTTAGCTTGTCCAATATTCGTCGACGGCGTGTTGGCATGCCGCGCATGAACGGTGACGAAGCGGCTCGTGCGATCCGCCAAATGCCATGGGGCGAAGGAGTTACGCCCGTGGCACCGACTGGCTGAGGACAAGATGCGGATAAACGCCGCGCTACGGAAGCAGGTTTGACCACCATCTGGTCAAACCTGCCCAGCCATCGGAACCGCAGCGACGATTCTTTATCGTCGCTCGCCGTACTTCGTCTGGGCGTCTGCGATCAGGGACTGAACGCTTATAGGAACTTGCACTTTCTGACTTTGGTTTTCTCAGGGACGAGTTGCAGCAGAGCATATCTGGGCACGCGATACGCCGGTGAACCTTTCTTACCGACGTCTACAAATTCGAGCCGGCCGTCTTTGATCCAGCGGGTGACTGTCTGATGTCGCACGCGAAGAGCCTCAGCAGCCTCTGGCACTGTCATGAACAGGTCGGGCGACTGCGCCTTTTGGATTCGCTTGACAGCAGCGATTGCGTTGACCGGATTGACCAGCTCTCGCACTGGCTCGGGATCGATTCCCGACATAATCGCCTCATCATTGGCCTTCCGGAGCAAGGCCGCAGCATCCTCGTAGATCCACAGGTCCCGCTCGGGCACTTTCCGCAACTTCTGCAGCTCGTGCAGGACTTTATCAAGCGCCTTCATAGCCAGCCCCCACCACAGCGCGGCGACGACTGTGAGTCAGCGAAGTACAACTACTGTCGATGAATCCATGCATTAGTACGACCCGCAGAAAGCGGCGTTGTACTGGGCCTGACGCTTCGCTTGGCGGTGAGCCCACAGTGGAGTTGCCAACAGCTTGCACTTGGCAATAAGCTTGCTGGCCTTGCCCGCCTTGCCGACCTCATAGTAGTACGAGTAGCGAGCGCGCAGACGGTTCAGCACACGCTCATACTTGGTAGCTCGCTCAAGTCTTTGTCGTTGGCTCATCGTTTTTCCTCGGTAGTTGAAGGGTGTTCATCAAGTAACCACCGCTCGACACGGGAAGTGGCCTAAAAGATACAAATAAAAGTCCTGGAATGCCCCCGCTTTCAGTCCAAATTCATGAGAGCAATGATCGAGTGACTGATAAAAGAGCGCTGTGCCGCAGTAGTGAAGGCGCGGCCGTAGAGAAAACCGGCCAGCAAGGCAAGAATGCCCCTGAAGTCAGAATGCAG
>JBQCJB010000790.1:0-2657 GCA_051953155.1 Aureliella sp.
CCGGTCTGAGCCTTATACAGCTCGATCGCGTCGCGGAGCACTGCCAGCGACGACTTGGTGGAATTCTTGCGAGCGTCGCCGGCCGTATCGAACATACGAGGCGCGGCCACGGCTGCAATAATCCCGAGAATTAATACAACCACGACCAACTCGACCAGACTGAAGGCCTTACGCTTGCGATTCGTAGTGCGAACCATGGAACTAACCCCTGAACTGAAACTACCCCTAGTGACGGAATCGGTGATCTGCGGATGTCCGCGCTCAAAAACATAGGTTGCAGTTGACAACGTGCAAAATTGTCGGTGAACAAAAAGCAACCCAAAAGGGCCATGCATGCTAGAGTTGCTCGAGTTGCAAATGGTCTAGACCTTTAAAAACCAACAGACTTTGGTGGCAAGCCGTGGCGAGCGTGAACCAAGAAATCAGTGAACTAAAAATCAGCGAAACTAATAGTGCCACCAGTTTCCCGGCACTTTTGCAGCTGGCCGGCGCAGTGCGGAGCGAACTGGAAGCAGCGCTCGGACACATCTTTACTCTGTGGCGCTACGACGCAGCCTGGCAGCCGGTCGCCGCCGATGGCTCGTCGCAGCCGGGCGAGTTTCCCTGCTCAATTCAAGAACGGTTAAGCGCTATCCGATTCCAGGAGCGCTGTGGGCTGATCGATTTGGCAGAAGGTCGCCAGCTGTTGGCCGTGCCTGTCCGGTTGGACTCGGAGGAACCGATACTGCTGGTCGCGCCCGTTGCTGACCAGCTCGCGCCGCTGGCCCGTGCGCTGGCCGACTCGGTGCTCCGCGCCTGCGACTTAAACGCACGTCTGGAATCGACGACCCACCAACTCGATTCCTGTATCTTTCAAATCACGGCCAGCTTTGAGGAGCTGACCTGGCTCCGCTCGCTGACGGAACACTTTGAGATTTGCAGCCTGGAGAACGGACTGGCTTCAGCCGCCCACGGGTCGCTGCCTTCGCTTCGCCAGTTGATCTATGCGCAGGAACTGTTTCTGTTCGGCATGCCGGGCAGGGAGGACTCCGGCGGGGCAAGCGATGATGAACTACCGCTACTGGCGTTCGATGGGGCAGGGGACATTTGCGAATCGGTTGCGCGCGAGTTGATCCGTTCGGTCGGCGGCGCGACGCCGCGACAATCGATCGTCTGGAACGCGCCCCACTGCGGCGCCTACTGCAGCGCGGCCGGCGAGATCCGCAACTATATACTGACGCCGGTGCTGAAATGCCAGGACCAACATGGCTGGTTGCTGGCAGTCAATAAGAACATGCCGCTGGAGGCCTTCGATTGCATCGAGTCCGACGACAGGAACCTGGTCGAATTCGGCACGACCGAAGCCAGCCTCTTGGGCACACTCGCGGTCATGCTGGCCACTCACGGTAATAATGTTGAATTGATTCGAGAGAAGGAATCGCTGCTGGTCGGCGTCATTCGGGCTCTGGTCAACACGATCGACGCCAAAGATGCGTACACCTGCGGCCACAGCGACCGCGTGGCGTCGATGGCCAAACGCGTCGCCGAACAACTCGGACACTCGCCGGCCGAAAGCCAGCAAGCCTACATGGCGGGTTTGCTGCACGACATCGGAAAAATCGGGGTCCCTGACAGCGTGTTGGGCAAAGCCTCAGGGCTGACCGACGAAGAATACGCGCTGATCAAAATGCACCCGGAAATCGGTGCGGAGATTCTCAAACATCTCAAGCCATTCAGCTTTGTCCTTCCGGGCGTGCTGCATCACCACGAAACTTTCGACGGCAGCGGCTATCCGGGCGGCTTAGCAGGTGAACAGATTCCGCTGCTGGGGCGCATCATCGCCGTGGTCGATAGTTACGATGCCATGACCAGCAACCGCACCTATCGCAAAGGGATGCCGACCGAGAAGGCCGAGGGCATTCTCCGCGGCGGTGTCGGTACGCAGTGGGATGGGCGGATCGTCGAAGCGTTCATGTCAGCCCTGCCCGACATCCACGCAATCTGTGGCATCGGCAGCGAAGGCACGGCCAGCTGTGTCGGCGCGTCCGCAATCGCCGCTCGCGTCGCTGGCGAACAAGTGCTCTCGGCCAGTTGCTGACCTGCAACGGTCTGGCGACGCGTGTTGTTTTTGGGAAACAACGACGCGAAAAGTCAACGCACCACAGCCGGCCGGCTCGAGTTCTCTCTTTGACGCAAAGCGTTCAGCGAACAGCCCTTAGCTATCCGAGGCGCGCCGTCGACCGGCCCGCGGCATCGGGCTTGCGAAGCGCTTCGATCGTACGTTTCTTTCACGTTCGATCGACGCGAGCCGCCTCATGTTTCGAATCAGCTGCAAAATCCTCGGGTTTGTCGGACTCCTAGCGGGACTCCTTGCCGCACAGCTGCCTGCTGCCGCCCCGTCTGGATCTGCCGGAGACGTTACAACTGCTCACCTCAAAGACGGGCGCGTCGTATCGGGACAGGTCGACATTCGCACGGACGATCGACAACTCTGGCTGCGACGCTCGGGGGATGACTTTGACTTGGTCAGTGCATTCGCCTGGAACGAGGTCGCCGGAGGAACCGCCGCTGGCCAGCGGCTCGACGACGAGCAACTCCGCCAGTGGGCCAGCGCTCAAACGCGACGCGGTCGCAAATTTTTGGAACTGGAAAGAGATGCGCAGCGGCCGGTGGTAAAT
>JBQCJB010000791.1:0-3760 GCA_051953155.1 Aureliella sp.
GCACATCTCTTCGCCTTCGGCCACGTTCATCGCCAGCGGCTTTTCGCACAGAATCATTTTGCCCGCCTTGGCCGCGGCGATGGCGATCTCTTTGTGCAGATTGTTCGGGGTGCAGATATCCACCGCATCGATGTCATCTCGAGCGATCAGTTTGTTCCAATCGGTCTCGATCGACTCGTAGCCCCATGTGCTCGCGAAATCCTTGGCCCGCTCGGCACTGCGCGCGCACAGAGCCTTGAGCACCGGACGGTATTCGGACTTGAAAAAATGATTGGCCTGGCAATACGCATTGGAGTGCGCTTTGCCCATAAATCCATAGCCAATCATGCCGATGCGCAGTTCTTTCATGGCGGAGTCTTCCAAAGTTGGTTGCGGAGGTATTCATTTTCCGAGGGCTCGCGGGCAGCCTTCGGCGAGTTGTGATGGCAGTGGTGAATCTACGACCAGCCGTGGGCCTCGCGCACTTGAATCATCGTGCGGAGGATCGTATTCCAAGTTTCCGTCTTTTCCAGCGTCGCATTGGGGAACATGCAACCGTCCCAGCAGATGTGCTCGATGCCACGCTTGGCTGCATCTTTCAGCCAATAACCTGCGCAGCGCACGATATCCAGTTTGCCATTGGGGTCGTCGGCCGGGCAGTGCTTGCCCGTCTTGTCGTGCGAGCCGGCGCCATGCACGTGGCCATCGTTCTGGGCAACGTGAAAATCGATCGTCCACGGCCGCAGCTGGTCGGTCATTTTTTCGTAAGCCGCGTAGAACTCCGCCTCGCTGTAGCCTTCTTTCAGCAGCGCATGTTCTGGCGCGTTGTAGCCCATCAAATAGAGATAGGTGTGCGCCAAGTCAGCCTGGAAGCCGAGCGTCTCGGGCATGCCGACTTCCTCGAGCAGGTCAAGCATGTCGCGCCAGCTGTGCATGCCCGCCCAACAGATTTCTCCCTCGGCGGCCAAGCGCTCACCGTTTTCGGCAGCGATCTTGGCTGCTTGCCGGAACGTCTCTGCGATCTTCTTGGTGTTGGCCTTGGCATCGGCGCGCCACTTCTCGACACCGAATTCGGCCGAGTCGATGCGGATGACGCCGTATTTGCGAACGCCATGCTCATTGAAAATCTTGGCGATACGGCAAGCCACTTTGACGGCCGAAAGAAACTTCTCGCGAGCCGCCTGGTCGCCCATCGCCGAATCGCCGACCGTGCCCGGCCAGACCGGAGCGACCAGCGAACCAACGGCAAAGCCCTTCGACTGGATCATGTCGGCGATTCGCCGGATTTCATCGTCGCTGGCGTTAGGATCGGTGTGCGGCAGAAACAAAAAGTAGTCGATCCCTTCGAAGCGCTGGCCGTTGACATTGGCCGAAGCCGTCAAATCGAGCATGCGTTCCAGACTGATCGGCGGCTCTTGCCCCTCGCCGGTGCCTTTGCCAACCAGGCCCGGCCACATGGCATTGTGCAGTTTCGGTTTCGAGTGCGTAACCATTGAAGGACTCTCCTGATCGACGTAGTGCCGCTCGATGGCGATGGTTTAGCTCTGACAACACTGGCGAGGGGCGGCTGGGGGGCGCTTTCGCCAGTGCTGGGTTTGCTGAAAAATGAAAGATCCCTGGCTTAAGACGCGGTCTTCCAGGCTCCGTTGGCCGGCAGATCGCTATGTACGTCGGGACCGAAGTATCGCAGGCCGACCAGCGGCTCGCTGCCAGTGTTTTCGATTTCGACGCCCCGCGTGGCCGCTTCGTGAGAGATGAAGACTTCGTCTTCGGTGTTTTCGCCGAAGTTGATCATGGCCGGGGTTTGCAGAGCCAGCTTGCCCATCCGTCCCTTGCCCTGGACGGTGATCCAGCCGCTGGCTCCGGCGTCCTTGAGCACGCATTTCGCTCCCGGCTCGATCGTCAACTCTTTGGCGCTGAAGAGTTGCTGCTTGTCGATCGTGCCGTAGACGATCCACTTGTCGGTGTAGCCCGGCCCGCTCCGCTTTTGATCGACGATCGGTTCGAGGTAGTTGCTGTCCTTGAAATGCGTGTCGACGTTCTTTTCCCAGTCGAGCTGGCCGATGATGAAGTCGAGGTCGTGATGCTTGTCCTCGGGCATGTCCTTGACCAGCAACGACCAGGGGACGTAGCGGCCTTCGACGATCGACTGGAACATACCGAACACGTCGCTGCCCCATTGGGGTTCATACGTGCACAGCGATCCGGGGGCATGCAGCACGCCCGGAGGAATCAGCCAACCGGTACCGCGTTTGAGCCGGTAGGCTCGCGACAGATCGAGGATGCCGTTGTCGCCCTTGTTCCAGTTTTCCAGGCAGCGGCGCAGTGCGTCTTTCGACGTACCGGGCTCGATGCCCATGAACGTGTAGCAGAAGTTGTTGTCAACATTGTTGTACTGCGGCGGAAAGTAGTAGCTCTCCGGCTTGCCCTCTTGGCCGACCAGGGCTGCGTCTTCCTGCGACTGGTGCATGTGATGCGGGATCGGGCCCATGTTGTCGAAGAATTTCGAGTAAACCGGCCACCGCTGGTACTTGGCAAAAATCTTCTCGCCGACCAAGCGTTTGCCAGCTTCCTCGACGGCGTCGCGGAGCAGGAACTTCTTGCCTTCGAACAAGCAGAAGCTCAGGCCCTCGTGCCAGACGCGACCTTCGTTGGCCGCTTCGGTCGTCGAGGAAAACCAGCGTTCGTCGATGCCGCCGCGATCGGCGCCGAAAGCGTACAGATCGGCCGGATTGAGCTTGATGCGGCGTCCCGGGTGGAGGAAGCTGCGGGGTACCCAGGTCGGCGTCAAGCGCAAGAGCCCTTCCCCGGCGTCGAGCGCGCTATCCAGCAGACTTCCGAGACTGTCTTTTTTGACCAAACCGGTATCGAGTTTTGTTGTGGACATAACTGGCTTCTGCGAGCTTCGCGAACTGGATTCGGGGACGGAAATGAGCGGCAAGCGCTTTCGGGTGATGCCTGTTTTATTCCGAGCGGCAACCGGTTACAAGTAAGGGCTGTCAGTTTCCCCGGCCGTTGTCCAAAATGTGAAAATCATGCGAATTAAACTCCCGCCAGCTCGTTCAATCGCTGATGTCCCCAATCTTTCACAACCGCTGGCGGCCAGTGCGCAGGTGGTAAAAGTCGCTGGCGGCGAGTTTCGGATCGATCGAGTGGTGCTCGAGGGAGGCCGAAGGTCGGGGGTCGAGATGATCCTGGTCGACACCGGTCGCGTGCGGGCAGCCGTGTTGCCGACGCGGGGCATGAGCCTGTGGCGGGCGAACATCGACGGGCTGGATCTCGGCTGGCGCTCGCCGGTCGATGGCCCGGTCCATCCGCAGTGGGTTCCGCTGTCGGAACCGAGCGGCTTGGGCTGGCTGGACGGGTTCGATGAACTGCTGGTGCGCTGCGGTCTGCGGAGCTTCGGCGCGCCCGACTTCGATGCCGAGTCCGGACGGCTTCTGTTCCCGCTGCACGGTCGCATCGGAAACCTGCCAGCCGACAACCTCGAGCTCGAAATCGATGCGCCTCATTCGTTGCTGCACGTTCGCGGGCATGTGGCCGAAAGCCGCTTTTTACAAGTCAACCTGCATCTGGAGGCCGGTTATACCTTCGCCATCGGTTCACCGACGATCGAGATCCACGACCGGGTTCGCAACGGCAGCGATCAACCGGCCGATGCCCAGTTGCTGTAGCACATCAACGTCGGTGCGCCGCTGGTGGGCGAAGGTGCCAAGTTGTCCTTGCCCGATAAGCGCTTCTTGGCTCGCGATGCGCACGCAGCCGACGACTTGAAGGCCTG
>JBQCJB010000792.1:0-2563 GCA_051953155.1 Aureliella sp.
GTCGACGAGGATTCCGAAGGGCAGCAGCGCAGCGGCGGCGCGAGACGACCACGCTCGGGGCGAGCCGATTCCCGCGGACGACCTTCGTCGCGCAGCTCGACGGCCGGGGCGGGTGGTTCGCGCGGCGGCGGGCGAAGCGGCGGTAGCCGTTCTCCGCACGACCTCCGCAACCGTCAAGGCCGCGGCGGACCTGCCAAGCCGGGCAGCCGCTCGCAAGCAACTCCCGAGGCCGAAGGTTTTTCGTGGGAGTCGGCCAAACCTCGTTCGCGCGGCGCTGGCTCGACCGGGCCACGCTCGACGGGTCCGCGCGGCGCTGGATCGAGAGCGGCTGGGCCTAGATCGGCTGGACCTAGAGCCGCTGGTTCGCGAGCTGGCGGCCCTCGGGCTGCTGGAGCGCGATCTCTCGGGCGCAAGACTGCTGGCACTGGTGGCTCGCGTGCGGCTGCTGCTCGACCGGCGACGGGACGACCTTCGTCGGGACGCCCCAGCGCTGGTCGAACCGGAACTGGTCGCACCGGAACTGGTCGAACTGCTGCGGCGAGACCGGGGGCTGGACGAGCCGGCGCTGGTGGGCGACCTGGTTCGTCGCGACCTACCCAATCGCGATCCGGCGGACCGCGTGCGGCTTCCGGACGCCCAGCCGGTGGTACGAGATCCGGTGGTGCAAAACCGGGTGGTGCCAAGCCCGGTGGCAAGAGAGCGCCGACCGGCCCCAAGGGCAAGCGTGGACCAGGTGGCGCATCGGGAGGCGGCCGCTCGGGCCCTCGCGGACGAAGAAAGTGAGCTAGGACAGGATGAGCTTTTTCGCCGATCATGCCGATCAGCGGTGCGTACCGATCGTCTGCAATGAACCTCTGGCCAAGGACACGTTTCGAGTGCGGCTGGCCGCCGGCGAGATGGCTCGGCGAGCGGTGCCCGGCCAGTTCTTCATGCTCCGCATCGCCAATTGCAATGATCCACTGATTGGCCGAGCCCTAGCCCTTTTCGATCGCTCGGTAGATCCCGACGCGCCCGGCGGTGGCACGATCGATCTGGTGTATCTGGTCAAGGGCAAGTTCACCACGCGGCTTTCTCAGATGCAGCCCGGCGAGTTGGTGGACCTCTGCGGCCCTTTGGGCAATGGCTTTTCCGCAGCGCCGGTCGACCATCTGATCATGGTCGCCGGTGGCATCGGTCAGACTCCGTTTCTGGCCCTGGCTCGCGAAGCTCTGGGGCTGGAGCAGTTTGGCAAACTGCCTCGCCGCTCGGGATACGCTCAGCGAGTCAGCTTTTGCTATGGCGTGCGTTCGGCCGATTACCTGGCCAGCATCGAAAGCTTCGAAGCGGCCGGTGTCGAGCTGCAAATCGCTACCGAAGACGGCTCGATCGGACCACCGCAGCGCGTAACCAGTCCGCTGGAAAAACTGCTGCTGTTGAGCGCGGATGAAACGTGCCGCGTGGTGTGCTGCGGACCGGAGCCGATGATGGCTGCCGTTGCCAAGATCGCCCAGCAGTTCTCTGTTACCTGCGAAGCGTCGCTGGAAACTCCGATGGCTTGCGGCATCGGTATCTGCTTTACCTGCGTGGCTCGGATTGGTTCTCCCAGCGATTGGGATTACAAGCGCACATGCGTCGAAGGACCGATCTTCGACGCCGACAAGATTGTCTGGTAGACCCGGCGCGCAGTGCGTTTGCCTCCGCCGCCGCGCGTTGTGTTCCGCATGCCCCGGCGGCTATTGTCCGAGCACATAAGCGAAGATCAGCGGCGCTACGATCGTCGCGTCGCTCTGGATCATGTACTTCGGGCAATCGCGGCTGAGCTTCGTCCAGGTGATCTTTTCGTTGGGCACGGCGCCGGAGTAGCCGCCGTAGCTGGTCACTGCGTCGCTGATCTGAGCAAAGTAAGCCCACAGCGGCACCTCCTGGTCGAGGTCCTGAATCAGCATCGGCACGACGCAGATCGAAAAGTCGCCGGCGATGCCGCCACCGATCTGGAAGAAGCCGATCGGAGCCTGGCTGCTCGCCTGCTGGTACCACTTGGCCAGTTCGGCCAACTGCTCGGTCCCGCTGCGCAGCGCCCGGTGGCATTTGACGGTGCCATCCATGACCCGAGCGGTGAACATGTTGCCCAGGGTGCTGTCTTCGGCTCCTGGGGAAAAGATCGGAATGTTCTTTTCCTTGGCCGCCATGACCCAGCTGTCCTTGACCGGAATCTGGTAGTGCTCGCGCAGATCCGCTTCGTCGAGCAGTTTGTAAAAGTACTGGTAGGCGAACAGACCTTCGCCCTTCTCCGCCTGGTCTTTCCAGTACTTGGTCAACCGCTTCTGCATGTGCTTCATCACCGTTTCCGGGATGCAGGTGTCGGTGACGCGGTTGTAGCCCGACTCCCAAAGTTCGATCTCGTCGTCGACGCTCAGGGCTCGCCAGTTCTCGATGACGCGGTACTCGTTGTGCGCGAAGAGATTGAAGAGGTCCTCTTCCAGGTTGGCCGCCGTGCAACTGATGGCGTGTACTTTGTCCTGGCGGATCATTTCGGCCAAGGTCAATCCAAGTTCTGCCGTGCTCATCGCTCCGGCCAAGGACA
>JBQCJB010000793.1:0-2262 GCA_051953155.1 Aureliella sp.
ATCCTGTGGTTGGTCGTCGTTCGGGGTGGCTCGCTGGCCCGCCCAGCGGCCGATCCGGGCCCGGCCGATTCGGGGCCCGCCGATTCGGGGCCCGCCGATTCGGGGCAAGTGCACGAGCCGAACGGAGCGGGGCCGTGGCTCGTCAGTCTGTTTTTGAATCGCAAGTTTTGGGCGATGGTGGTCATGGTCGTTTCGATCAATGGCACCTGGCAGTTGATCCGCGCCTGGTTGCCGAAGTTCTTGCAGGAGGGGCGCGGATATCCCGAGACGACGACCTGGCTGTTCAACTCGGCCTATTACATTGCGACCGACGTCGGCTGTCTGGCCGCTGGTGGGTTGGCCCTGTGGATAGCGCGGCGTGGTCTGAGCGTGCACGCCTCGAGGCTGGGCGTGTATGCCCTCTGTGCCGGGTTGTCGGCGCTGACGTGCGTGGCGGCTACGTTGCCGGCCAGCTGGCTGCTGTTGGGCATCTTGCTGGTCGTCGGAGCCGGGACGCTCGGGCTGTTTCCATGCTATTACTCCTTCACGCAGGAGATCGATCCGTTGCGGGTCGGCAAGATCACCGGCGTGCTGTCGTTTGTAGCGTGGCTAGCGCAGTCGCCGATCCACCATTTCTTTGGACGCTTCGTCGACGCCACGGGCTCGTTCGACACGGTGATGGCCGTGACCGGGCTGGCGCCGTTGGCCGGGCTGCTGGCGATGCTGGTCCTGTGGCCGCGGCAGTCCGACGCCGAATCGCCCAGCGGGGTCAGCGAGGGGTGAAGGTGTAGTGTTCTCACTTGGGCTTCGGCCAGTTCGAGCCCCGCGTGGGCGCGATGGTCCGAGCCTGGGCTTGATTTTTTACCAGCTTATCGGCCATGATTTGCTTTACGTGGCCGCGAGGTTGACCGATAAAGTTTTTGTTCCGTCAAAGGCTCGAGGGTCACTTGCGGGCCTGTGGGAGAACTTTATAATCCTCCCCACTGGCGGAAACGAATCGGCCGCGTAAGATTGTTCCGACTCGTGGGACGCGGGAGGCGTAAAGCCGAAGCGGCCTGTGCAGGCGGCGTGCCGACGATCCAGGCCTGACGGCGCTCTCAAACTTGCCGCCGCAGTTCAAAACTTGAGGCGCTGGTTAAACCGGCGGCGTCAGTCAACTTGGCGGCGCTGGGAACAGAAAATGCGGGTGTAGCTCAGTTGGTAGAGCACAACGTTGCCAACGTTGTTGTCGTGGGTTCGAATCCCATCACCCGCTCTTCGCCAGTTCGCCGATCTTTCGCAGGTCGTGCCGAGCCGCGGCACAAGTCTCTAAGAAAAATGGAAGCACGCAACGATGGCCAGCCCCGAACTGGAACAATCTTCGACCGAATCCCAGGAAACGCCCAAGCTCGAATTCGACGTCAAGGTTGAGCCGGTTTCGGCGTGCGAGCGACACGTGGTGGTGACGATTCCGCGCGCTGAAGTCGACCGGTACTTCAAGCAGGGCTTTGACGAAGTCGTGCCCAAGGCGGAATTGCCCGGTTTTCGCACGGGCAAAGCGCCGCGGAAGTTGATCGAGAGCCGTTTCAAGAACGAAGTGGCCGATCAGGTCAAAAGCTCGCTGATCATGGAAAGCCTCCAGCAGGTGACCGACGGCGACTATTTCTCGGCCATCAGCGAGCCGACGTTCGATTACAAAGCCATCCAAATCCCAGCGGAAGGTGATTTCCGCTACGAGTTCGACATCGAAGTCCGCCCCGATTTCGAGACTCCCAAGTGGGAAGGGCTCGAACTGAAGCAGTTGGTGTGCGAGTTGTCCGATGTGGACGTCGACCGTCACACCGCCCGCACCCTCGCCCGCTTCATGCAAGGCGAACCGGTCGATGGCGAAGCCCAGCCCGGCGACCTGCTCACGCTGAACATCAAGTTCTTCGACGGTGACAAAGAATTCTCCAACGTCGATGAAGAGACTGTGACCCTGCGTCCGGAGCTAACCTTTGGTGACGCAATCGTCAAAGGTTTCGACACGCTGTTGGTTGGCGCCCGCGAAGGGGACAAACGCGAGACGACCGTCACGATTTCCGATTCTGCCCCGAATCCCCAGTTCCGCGGCCAACAGCTGCGGGCTGAGTTCGAAGTGGTCGAAATTCGCCGCATCCAGGTCGACGAGATCAGCGGGGCGTTGCTCGAAAGCCTCGGGTTCGAAAGCGCCGCCGAGCTGCGCAAGTTCGTGCGAGGGGAACTGGAGCGACAGTTCGAATACCATCGCCATCAGGATTTCCGCAAGCAGATCGTCGCCAAGCT
>JBQCJB010000794.1:0-3088 GCA_051953155.1 Aureliella sp.
TTCCGATTGCTGGATGCAGACGGCCAGAAACTGTAATCCAGCTCCGGCCAGCGAGAGCATAGCCATTCCCAAGAAGTAGATGCCGAGAATGGGGTTGGGAACGAACGGAATCAAAGCGACGAAATGGATCGAGAGAAAAATGGCAAAGATCCACATGGCACCGGCTACAAAGGTGGGCGTCTTGCGGCGGTGGAAAGTGCCTCGCCTGAGCAAGCCGACCAGATAGACGACCATAGCGATCGTGAATAAAGTTCCCTCGCCCAAGAAGAAGCGGGCCAAAATCGGCAGCCGGTTTTGCGTAATCGCCAGCCAGGCGAACAGCACGGCGCCGAGTATCAGCGCGACGGCCAGCGTGAGAATCACCCCGCGATGAAGACTGGTTAGCCGATACGAAAGCAGTTCTTGAATGGCTTGCTCGTACCGCTGACGCCCGGCAGAGTCCCAGGGCTCGTTGGCCAGCAATTGTTGACGGAAGAATTCATGTTCGTTTTTCATCTTGTTTCTCCAATATGGATCGTAGTCGGGCCCGGCCGTGATACAGCCGCGACTTGACGGTTCCTTCCGGGATCTCCAAGACCTCAGCCAATTCATGCACCGACATCTGTTCGAGAAAGTACAAGGTCAGCGCCTCGCGGTACGGGAGTTCGAGCTGGTCGAGCGCCCGGTGCACCTGGTCCGCGCCTTCGAACTCCGCGGGCCCCGGATCATCCAGCTCGAGGCTGCGCGCGGGGTTACCTTCGACGGCTGCCCGGTAGCGTCGCTCGCCGCGGATATGATTCAGCGACGTGTTGCGGGCCGTGCGGTAAATCCAGGCCTTGAGCGCCGAAGCCGCCGCGACCGTATGCATGCCAGAGAGCACGCGCATCCACACTTGCTGCAGGACGTCCCACGCGTCGGCCTCGTTGGCCACGATGCGCCGGACGAAGTAGAACAACGGCTGCTCGAATTTGCGGACGAGCGCCTCGAGTGCTTCGGGATCGCTGCGGCGACAGCGTAGCCACAGCAACTCCCACTCGATGATTTCTCGTTGGCTCGGGTCCATGGGTACCTTTCTGACAAAGCTACCCATCAAGACACCGCTGGTACCGGGGGCGGTTTATCGCTCCGGCCAGAAAACAAGAATGGGCTGCTATCCGCGGCGCTTGACCGCGTAACCGTATTGCAGCGGCCATTGCGGTTCGGCGCCCAGATCGCGCATCGCCTGGAGCGCCCAGTAGGGTTCGCGGAGCAGTTCGCGACCGATCAGGATCAAGTCGGCATCGCCCCCGGTGAGAATTTCGTTGGCGTGCTCGGTTTCCGTGATCAAGCCGACGGCGCCGGTCAAAATATCGGCTTGCTCCCGAATGGCTCGGGCGAACGAGACTTGATAGCCCTTGGCCACGGGGATGCGGGCTTTGGGCACCAGTCCGCCGGAGGAGACGTCGATCAAGTCCACGCCCAGTTGCTTGGCCTGGCGGGCCAGTTCGATCGACTGCTCCAGATCCCAGCCCCCCTCGGCCCAATCGGTTGCCGAGATGCGCATAAACAGCGGCATCTCTTCGGGCATCGCTTGCCGCATCCGCTCGATGACCTTCAGCGGCAGACGCATGCGGTTTTCGAGACTGCCTCCGTACTCGTCGGTTCGATGGTTGCTCAGCGGCGACAGAAACTCGTGCAGCAAGTAACCGTGCGCGGCATGCAGTTCGATGATCTGGAACCCGGCGTCGATGGCCCGGTAAGTAGCCGCCTGGAAGGCCGCTAGGATGCCTTCGATGCCCACGTCATCCAGAGCGACCGGCACCGGATCTCCATCGGCAAACGGCAGAGGGCTCGGGCCGACGACGGTCCAGCCACCGACGGCCGGCGTCTTCAAACTCGCCCCTCCCAGCACGGGTGGTTCGCAACTGGCCTTTCGACCAGCGTGAGCCAGTTGGATGGCGGCGATCGCACCTTGCGAGCGCACGAAGCGGGCGATGCGGGCCAGCGGCTCGATATGCGCGTCCGTCCAGATTCCCATGTCGGCCGGCGAAATCCGCCCGTCGCGCGTGACTGCCGTCGCTTCGACCATGACTAGTCCCGCACCGCCGACGGCTCGACTGCCCAGGTGAACCAGGTGCCAATCGTTGGCCAGCCCTTCCTCGGAGCTGTACTGGCACATCGGTGACATGGCGATGCGGTTGCGCAGCGTCAGGCCGCGGAGGGTCAGCGGGCTCAGCAAGTCGACCTCGGGGACTTCGCGATCGTGCTCCGAACCGGCTGGACAGCCATGCGAGCGTTCCGACGATTCCGAGCCGCCATGTTGGGAAGCTGGTTGAGCCAAGCGAGTTCTCCTTTGTGTTGGTCGCGTGTAGTGGTCGCGCGCGTGCAAATATTCTTGAGCGACTGGAGTAAGCAAGTTGAATGCCACCCCATTGTCCCCCGTCACCGGTCGCGCCGGCAAGGCACTGGCGCGCGAAAGCGAGGTGACGGGGGCTGCTTGCGTCGCCGCGGGCGGCGGATTAGCTTGCCTTTTCAGTTGCCGGCTGCAGAGCGTGGCTTGCAGACCGATGCCGTTGACCCCACTTTCGATCAGGAAAGGTCGTGCCCTCATGAGATTGTCTCTATTGTCGATGCTGCTCGGGCTAAGTATCACTGTCGCCAGCCAGGCACAAGCGCCGCCGGCGGCTCCGGCCAAGCCTGCAGCCCCGGCCGCCAAGCTGCCGCCACAAGCGCCCGATGTGGCCGCTCCCAAGCTCGGCCCCGACGGCCAGATCAACAAGGGCTTCGAAGAATCGCACAAGAAGTTCAACCAGATCGCCGAAGAGGGTAAAGCTCAACTCGTCTTTCTCGGCGACTCGATCACCGCCGGTTGGGCACGTCAGCCCGAGATCTGGAACAAGGCTTTCGGCGACTACCAACCGGCCAACTTCGGTATCGGCGGCGACCGCACCCAGCACGTGCTGTGGCGCATCACCAATGGCGAGCTGGAAGGGATCAAGCCCAAGGCGGTCGTGCTGATGATCGGCACCAACAACTCCGCCAGCGACCCGGCCGAAGGCATCGCCTCCGGCATCACCAAGATCGTCCAGACGATTCGCCAAAAGCAACCGCAAGCCAAGATCCTCTTGCT
>JBQCJB010000795.1:0-4520 GCA_051953155.1 Aureliella sp.
CTCGCCGGGCAGATTTCGGAAGAGCAGCGTCGCGAAATCGTGCGTCACTCCTGCCCCGGGGCTGGCGCCTGCGGTGGCATGTATACGGCCAACACGATGGCCTCGGCGATCGAAGCTCTCGGCATGACCCTGCCCTACAGCGGTTCGATCCCAGCCGAAGATCCGGCCAAGCTGGACGAATGCCGACGCGCCGGGCAAGCCATCCGCTATCTGCTGGAGAAGGACATCAAGCCGCGGGACATCATGACCCGCGACGCGTTCGAAAACGCCATGGTCGTCGTGATCGCCCTGGGAGGCTCGACCAACGCCGTGCTGCACTTGATCGCGATGGCTCGTAGCGTCGATGTGCCGCTGACGATCGATGATTTCCAGGCGGTCAGCAACCGTGTGCCGTTCATCGCCGACCTCAAGCCCAGCGGCAAATTCGTCCAAGAGGACCTGCATTCAGTCGGCGGCACGCCGGCGGTCATGAAATACCTGCTGGAAAAGGGTTTCATGAAAGGTGATTGCATGACCGTGACGGGTAAGACCCTAGCCGAGAACGTTCGCGACTTGCCGGGACTCAAGGCCGGGCAGAAGATCGTCCAGCCGATCGAAAAACCGATCAAGCCGACCGGTCACATCCAGATCCTCCGCGGGAATCTGGCGCCGGAAGGTTCCGTAGCCAAGATCACCGGCAAGGAGGGCTTGCGCTTCGTTGGCCCGGCGCGATGCTTCGACAGCGAAGAGGACATGCTGGCGGCGCTCGAGCAAAAGCGGATCCAAAAAGGGGACGTCATCATCATTCGCTATGAGGGACCGCAGGGTGGCCCGGGCATGCCCGAGATGCTCACGCCGACGTCGGCCATCATGGGTGCTGGACTGGGCAGCGACGTGGCCCTGCTGACCGACGGACGCTTCTCCGGCGGCTCGCACGGCTTCATCGTCGGACACGTCACCCCCGAAGCTCAAGTTGGTGGGCCGATCGCGCTGGCGCACGATGGCGATCAGATCACGCTCGATGCCGAGACCAATCGACTGGATATCGACGTCAGCGACGAGGAGATGGCCCGGCGACGAGCCGCCTGGCAAGCGCCGCCACTAAAGGCCCGGCGCGGCACGCTGTACAAGTACATCAAGAACGTCAAAAGCGCATCGGAAGGTTGTGTCACGGACGAATGAAGTGAGCACTCTGTGATGAGGAATCGCGTCCAATGGGTTGGCTGATTGCAAAAAATTGGCTGCGACCGGCTATGGCGCGGCTGGCATGGGTGAGCGCTGTAGTCGTAATTGGGCTTGAAGTCGGCCTAGGAGTCGATGGTGCAGTTCAGCTCGGGACCAACCCGGCCCGAGCCGCTGAACCGGCTGAGCGCGAGTTGCAGCCGCTGAATCGCTTTCCACGCATGGTTCAAGAGTGGCTGGTCCAGGAGGTTCGCTCCGTCGAAGACCGCAACCAGGCAGCCTATGCCGCGATCCAGTCACCGAGCCAGGCCCAGGCGTACGTCCAGTCGGTGCGCAGCCGCATACGCGAGTCCTTCGGACCGTTCCCGGAAAAAACGCCGCTCAACGCTCGAACCGTCAAGACGATCGAGCGCGAGTCCTACCGCATCGAGAATGTGATTTTTGAAAGCCGACCGGGCTTCCTGGTCACCGGCAATCTGTACGTGCCGACTGGTCGTGACAAGCGGCTGCCGGGTGTGCTGGGCGTGTGCGGGCACTCGACCAACGGCAAAGCGGCCGAAGCCTATCAATCCTTTTCACAGTCGCTGGCGCGGCAAGGCTTCGTCGTCTTCATCATCGATCCGATCGGTCAAGGAGAACGGTTGCAGTATCTGAAGGGCTCGACCAAGTCGCGCTATCCGATCGGCACGGGCGAACATATTCAGATGGGCAACCAGCAAACGCTCGTCGGCGAATTCCTCGGTTCGTGGTTCGCGTGGGACGGCGTGCGGGGGCTCGACTACCTGCTCAGCCGTCCGGAGGTCGACCCCGAACAAATCGGAGTTACCGGCAATTCGGGCGGCGGAACGCAGACGACCTGGCTGTGCGGACTCGACTCGCGGTGGACGATGGCCGCGCCGGCATGCTTCGTGACCAGTTTTCTGCGCAACCTCGAAAACGAATTGCCGGCCGATACCGAACAGTGTCCCCCGCGGGCTCTGGCGCTCGGATTGGATCACGCCGATTTCCTCGCGGCCCTCGCCCCCAAGCCCACGCTGATCCTGGCTCAGGAAAAAGATTTCTTCGATGCCCGCGGCGCCGAGTCCGCTCATGCCCGGCTGAAGCGGCTCTATGGACAGTTGGGCCAACCCGACATGACCCAGTTCCATCTCGGTTCGGAGTATCACGGTTACTCGCAAGGCAATCGCGAGGCGATGGTCCGCTTCTTTGCAGCAGTCACCGGTGGCCAGGCTGCGGCCAGCGAACCCAAGCTGACAATCGAAAAGGACGAAACGCTGCAATGTGCGAGCGAGGGCCAAGTGGGATTGATGGGTTCCAAAACCGTCGCTGCGTTCACGCGCGAGCGTTCCCAAGCCCTGGCTCGCTCACGCCCCCAACTCTCCTCGGACCAGCTGCGCGCAGCCATCAAGCAAGTTCTCAAACTGCCGAAGCTTGGGGCAACGCCCGATTACCGCATTCTGCGCCACGTCGGCAACCGACGGTATCCGCTGAAGTCCTATTGCACCTATGCCGTCGAAACCGAACCGGGTATCCAGGCCCTGGTCACGCGGCTGAGCGCCGAACAGTTGATGTCGCGGCCGCCGCGCGGCCAGCGCCGCGCCGTACTCTATGTGGCGCATCGCTCGTCGGATGCGGAACTGCGCGACGAAGCGCTGATCGGCGAAGTTCTCGAGGCGGAACCCGATTCGGCTTTCTACGCCTGCGATGTGCGGGGCATCGGCGAGTCGCAGCCCGACGTGTGCGGTGCCGATCAATTCTTGCGGCCCTACGGCAGCGATTACTTCCACGCCGCGCATGGCCTGATGCTCGATCGTCCTTATCTCGGGCAGAAGACCTTGGATGTGATTCGCGTCGTGCAGTGGCTGAGCGCCCAGGGGCACGAGGAAATCCACCTGGTCGGTCGCGGCTGGGGTGCTCTGCCGGCGACCTTCGCCGCCGTGCTCTGCGACGAAGTCGGGCAAGTGACCTTGAAGAACTGCCTCTCCTCTTTCGCCGAGGTTGCGGAGACCGAGGACTATCGCTGGCCTTACGCTATCATGCTGCCCGGCGTGCTCGAGCACTTCGACCTTCCTGACTGCAAAAAAGTCCTGGCTGACAAGCAGCTCCGCGACCTGCAGCCCTGGGGCGCTCAGGACGGCATGAACTAGTTTCGCTTGCCTACCGCGCTAGATACGTCGGCGCCACCAGGCATCGAGCATACCGAGCAAGTTATTGAGCCAGGCTTCGGGAGCGGCTGGGCCGGATATCGTCGGCGGTGCGATTCCGCCTGCGGGCACCGTTGGGCTGCCGGATGTGCCGCCGCTGGATGCGGCTGACGAGTTGCCTGAGTTGAACTGCAGCGTGAGGCTGTTGAACTTGCCCACGTCCCAGCTGGCCACATCGGTGACTTCCAGCGTCCAGCGTCCGCGGGCGTTCTGGCCGTCGAAGGCGGACAGTGCCGTCTCCGGGCGGAACGTGCCACTGAGATCTCCCGTCGCTGCCCCGATGGCGCTGGTCGCTTCGTCATCGAATTGCACTCGCAGATTGTCCCGCGCGCCGCCGCGGCGATTGACCAGTTGCACGCTCGTTCCGCTGGGAGAAATCAAGCGAATGCGCAGGTCGCTGACGTAAGTGTGGTCGACCGACAGGTTCACGTTCAAGTCGCTGATTGCGAACGAGTCGGGCACGTCGATGGCGATTTGCGTGACACCGACACGCCACCAGGAAGCATCTTGCAGCCCGAACGGTCCGGTCCGCGTATACGAGCGGCTGGATTGAAGCGAAGTTTCGGCGACGAAGCGATCCTGCGTCGCCTCGCCGGCCACGCCGTCGCGATCTTGATCGAGCAGATTGCCGCTGGCGTCGGCCACCGCGGGTAGTACAGCAACCGAATACTTGCCGGCCGCCGACTGCGTAGAAAAGGCGACCCGCCAGCGGGTGCCGGAGTCGAGCGGCGTGATCGAGGCAATCGCGATTGCCCCGTTGGGGCCGGTGACCTGAACTGTGCTTGCCGTCAGCGAGCTCGCCCTGATAGCTTCGGAAAACGTGATGTCGACGCTCGTCAGACTGCTGGCCGAACCGTTCCAGTTGGCGGACGTGACGTAGGGGCTGGTCCGATCCGCGGTGGTGCTGCCTGCGTGCAGTTTGGCGGCTGCTTTGCCGACATTCAAACGCCCGTGAGCGGTTTGAGAGAGAAGGATCGAATCGGTGTTGCTCATCACCAGATCGATCAACTGAGCCGCGGTCAGTTCAGGAGCCTGGCCCCAGAGCAGCGCCATCGCTCCGGCGACATGCGGCGTAGCCATCGACGTGCCGCTGTACACGGCGTAACGATTGCCAGGCACGGTGCTCAGGATCGACTGGCCCGGTGCAGCGATATC
>JBQCJB010000796.1:0-10899 GCA_051953155.1 Aureliella sp.
TACCGCGCAAATGCGCATCGAACGGGGGCACGCGCGGATCGCGGTCCCACCGCCCGAGCAGCGCGAGCCCGGGCACCAACAGCAAGATGGCCACCAACACGGCCATCGAACCGATGGCCATCATGATTCCGAAATCGCGAACCGGCCCGACGCGGGCCGCCCACAGCGATAGGAAACCGACGGCATCCGTCACGCAGGCCCAGATGATCGGCGTTCGCAAGGTCTGCATGGCCCGCTGCATTGCGTCCTCGGGCGACAAGCCTTCGCCGCGCGCACGTTGGTAACCCAGCAGCAAATGCATCGACGTCGCGACGCCCACGACCGTGATGATGGCCGTCAGCATCGAACTGACCATCGTCATCTCCAGCCGCGAGACGACCAGGACGGCTTGGGTCACGACGACCGACCAGATGACGACAACCAGCGGAATGAGCGTCCAGCGAATCGAACGGAAAACCATCAGCAGGGCCGCCGCTACCAGCGTCGTCGAGACCACTCCCAGACGCCAACCATCGCGCTGGACCATTTCGAAACCATCGGTGACCATCACCGGTTCGCCGGTGACGAATCCGGGCTCGGCGGGCGCCGGAATCGAAGCGACGATGGCTCGCAGGGCATCGATCGTCGGCCGGTGGTTCGGCTGGTTGCCGTCGAGCGGCTCGAGCATGCACGCAATCGCCACCGTGTCCTTGCCGGGAACATGCGTCGTGCCTTCGAAGACTTCCGCGAACGCCTGGGCAAATTGGTTCTGCTTGTCCAGCAGCGGCGGTGGGCCGCTGGGCGAAAGCAACTGCAGCGGGCTTTGGAGTGCTTCGAGAATGCGATGCAGTTCGGCCAGACTCAGCACGCCGCGGACTCCGTCGACGCTCGACAGTCGGTCGCTCACCTCGGTCAGGCGATCCAATCCGCGGCCACTTTCGTCCCAGAGCTCGGGATCGCGGTAGACGGCCAGCACGATCTCGTTGCCGCCGAAACGCTGCTCCAGACGGTGGTAAGAAGCGACCAGCGGGTCGCCGGGCGGGACCATCCGGTCGAGCTGCCAATCGAGCGACAGATGCTCGGCAGCCGGCCAACTGGCAAAAAACAATGCGGCGGCGACGAGTAAAGCCAGATTCCTGCCGCGCATGTCCCCTCCCTGACCCCGGTCGCAAACGAAGAATTATACTCCCAGTGTCCAGGAGCTGATACGCACCACACTTCGGAGGGACGAGCTCTACCATGAGCACTAACAGATTCGTTGTCTTCTGCAATCTGCTGACGCTAGCCGGTCTGTGTGCCGCGGGAACGTTGTCCGCCGCCGAGCGGATGACGCCGGAGCGGCTCTGGAAACTGGGCCGCATCGGCCAGGCAGAAATTTCGCCCGATGGCCGCAAGTTGGCGTATCTGGTCACGCGTTACGATCTGGCCGAAAACAGCGGCGCAGTCGACCTGGTCTGCCAGGATCTGCCGCAGTGGCTGGGCGAAGCGTGCGACGAGGCCACCGAAGTCGTCGCGGCTCTGGAAACGCCGCTGGCCGCGCTGAATCGTCCCAAGGTGCTCCAGAGCGGCGTCAAAGGGCTCAACTCGCTCGCGTGGATCCAGCGTCCCGAAGGTTTGCGGCTGCTGTTTATCGCGCCGACGAAGGATTCCTCGCCGACCAATCAGGCTTGGATGATCGATCCGGCCGGAGGCGAGCCCCAGCAGGTCACCGAGGTCAAGACTGGCATCGGCAACTTGAAAGCCGCGCCCACCGGCGACAAGATCGCATTCACGGTCGATGTGAAACTCGACCCGACCGTCAATGATCTCTACAAAGACCTGCCCAAGGCCGATGCCCGCATCATCGACTCGTTGATGTATCGGCACTGGAACGCCTGGCACGACTACGCGTACAGCCACGTGTGCGTGGCCAAGCTGGACGAGGATGGCAAGGCGGGAGATGTCGTCGACCTGATGCAGGGATTGAAAGCCGACTGCCCATTGCCGCCATTCGGAGGCACCGAACAATTTGCCTTCGCACCTGACGGCAAAGAGATGGCCCTGACCATCAAGCTGGTCAACAATCCGGCCGTCAGCACCGACAGCTCGATCTTTCTCGTCAGTACCGAAGGCGGACCGCTGAAGAACATCACTCCCGGCATGCCGGGTTACGATCGCGATCCCAGCTATTCGCCCGACGGTCGCACGATCGCTTTCAGTTCGATGCAACGGCCCGGCTTCGAAGCCGATCGCAACCGGATCATGCTCTACGATCGCAACCACAGCCGGCTGTCCGAACTAACGGCGGGGCTCGATCAGACGGCCCACCATGCGACCTGGTCCGCTGATAGCCAGAGCATCTACTTCGATAGTGAGACGCGCGGCACCAATCAGGTCTACCGCATCGATGTCGAAGGGCAGCATCTGACCGAGCTATCCGAAGGGCAGTACGACTTTGCGGTGCTGTCAGCGGTTGGGGAACAGAATTACCTCCTGGTGACGCAGCAGTCGATGCTTCGCCCAGTCGAGCTGGCCGTGATCGACCTGGAGAGCCGGGACATCACCGCGCTGACCGACGTCAACCGCAAGGTCTTCGACGACCTGGAATTGCCGACCGTCGAGGAGCGACTGGTCACGGCCACCGATGGAGCCGAGATCCATAACTGGGTGATCCTGCCGCCGGACTATGAAGCCGATTCCAATCGCCAGTGGCCCATGCTGACGTATTGCCAGGGTGGTCCGCAGGGGCAGATCGGCCAGTGGTTTTCATATCGCTGGAATTTTCATCTGATGGCCTCCCAAGGCTATGTCGTTCTCGCCGTCAACCGCCGCGGCCTGCCGGGTTTCGGCCAGCAGTGGAACGACGAGATCAGCGGTGACTGGGGAGGTCAGGCCATGCAAGACATTCTGGCCGCAACCGATGCCATGATGGCCGATCCGCATATTGACCGGGCTCACGTAGCGGCTGTCGGCGCCAGCTTCGGTGGATACACCGGCTATTGGCTGATGGGGCACCATGAGGATCGCTTCTGCGCGATCATTGCCCATGCCGGCGTATTCAATCTGGAATCGATGTACGGTTCAACCGAAGAACTGTTCTTCGTCAATTGGGACCTGGGTGGTCCTTACTGGAAGAGCGACCAGATCCAGGCGGAGTACGACCGATTCTCCCCGCACCGCTTTGTCGGCAACTGGAAGACACCGCTGCTGGTGATTCACGGCGAGAAGGATTTTCGCGTGCCGGTGACGCAAGGCATGGAAGCTTTCACCGCCGCACAGCTCCAAGGCGTTCCGAGCCGCTTTCTGTATTTTCCGACCGAAGACCACTGGGTGAAGTCTCCGCAGAACAGCGTGCTCTGGAACCGCGTCTTCTTCGATTGGCTGGACAAGTACTGCAAGTAGCAGACGCGTGCTGCGGCTTGCGGGCCTGTCGATTAGAACAGGATCTGCGCCCCGAAGCTTGCACCGTGCAACAGCAGTTCGTCGTTGGCGAAGACCCTGGCTCCGGTCTCCGGAGTGACGTAGCGGAGGTTCTGACCAGGGATCGTGGCCACTCCGGGCAGGTACCAAACTTCGTAACCGGCATTCAGGCGGATGCTGGGCGTGACGCTGTACTTGATGTAGGCTCCGAACTCGCCAAGGCCGGCGACGTCGACGTCATTATCGACCGCGTCAACAATATTGACGCCCGCATTTTGCAGCAGCAACTGGTTGCGATTGAAATTGGCCAGCAGGGCGGCCTTACCTTTGACACCGACCAGCGTCCGCAGTCCCAGGGGCTTCATGAAATCGCCGCCAACCTGCGGGCCGATCATGATGTTCCGCACCTGGTCTTGATACAAACCGCTGCCGTCGATCGGATTGGTCGAGGCAAAGCCGTAGCTCTCGCGGTACTCGATGACCCGCAGACCGATGAGCGTCGAGAAGATATCCCATTCCCAGCAGCGGCGATTGGCTTCGAAGGAATTCAATCGAGCTTGATAGAGTTGCGAATGGTAGGTCGCATCGTTGAAGGTCGAGATCACTGAAGGGGGTAGGCCCGCGGTGGCCAGCTTGCTCTGCAAATTGGTGCCGTTGAGCGTGCCTTCGCGGCTCCACTTGAACGGCCCCGCATACGAGAACTCGTAACCGTTGACGCAGTCGAGCATGCGACCGACGGTCACTCGACCAGCCCACTCATAATCGAAAGGTTCGATCCGCATGTTTTGCGAGAGGGTAAAGCGTTCATCATGCTCGCGGCGAAAATACAAGGCCTCGGCCGAAGCGTAGCAGTGGATATCGCAGCCCGCGTCACATGGATTGACGAACGATGCGCCCCCGTCTTGATAGAGCGGTTGTTCCTGCATGAACGGTCCAGCGGCATACGGTTGATTGACCAGCCGCGTAGGACCACCGCTGGCTGCCGGTGCCATCACCGAGGGCACTTCCATGGTGGAGGTGGCGCCGCCGGGCCCGACATACAGATTGGCAGAATCCTGCGTCATCACCGGTTGGCCAGTCGGCATGCCAGGAGCAATCGCAGCGCTGCCGACGACACTATCGCCGCCCGGCTCTTGCCAGCCATCGAGCAGCTGGGCTGTCGCCGGTCCGGCCATCAGCGTGGCCAGCGCGCCGGCGCCGACGGACCGCAGACCGAACTGCCAGCTCTTGGCAAACAGCAACCGAGCGACGAGTCGAGTGAACGTTAACAAGCGCATATTCATTGCTGACCTCTGCCTTTGCATCCTTGCAGGTATTGCTGCTATGTCGGGCCGAATTTGCTTCCGGCCACCTCGTCGATAGTTTTTTGTCTTGCAGTTTCGTTTGTCGCCGCGTCGATCGACCAAGACCAGTGGGCTTAGCGTTGGACGCTGACGTGATCGCTCACAGGGCAGAGCGCCGCCTTTCGGACCAAGGCCAAAATTCGGCTGGCCTCGTCGCGCGAGGCCGCAACTCCGTCGACGACCAGGCCGTCGCCGGCGGCCTTCACGGCGACGCGGCTCTCCGGAAACAACTGTTTCGTCAACCGATTCAGCTCGGCAGCCAGACTCGGATCGATTCCGCTTTGGCTGGCAACCAGCTCTTGAATATTCAGTCCGCTTAGAGCGGGGTGCGTGCTGGTGGGAATCGCCGGCGGCATCTCGCGCTTCGACAATTGGGCTTTGACGAGCGATGCCTTGGAGAGCTCCGCCGGAGGCACGCGCCCACTGGAGCCATTACCAGGCAGCAGGCCAGCCGTAGTTGGAGCGGCCGAACCCTTCGTTGCGCTTTGTGCAGTGCACAGCGCCACATCGTCTTTGACTTCCATGGCGACAGCTTTGTCCGACGGTTCCACAGGAGCAATCGGTTTGACTGCGCGGACGACGGGCTGCGCGTTGATGACGGGCTCGTAGCTGGACAGCGAACGATGCTCGAAGACGCGCGTCGTCGGCGACTGCGGCGTTACTTCGGTGCTGCCGATTCGCAGCGAGATGGCTCGCTGGGAACTGCTGCTGGCCACTGCTGCAGGTTTGGGTTGGCCCTTGCTCTCTGCCGCTTTGGGCGTTGCGTCGGCCATCGTCGGCGGTGGCGCATCGAGCTTTACTGGAGAGGCGAGTTTCAGCTGCGGAGCTGGGAGGCCAGCTTGCGGGCGATCGGGAGTGGCCGGCGGTTCGCTCGCCGTCGCGGTCGCGTCGCTCATGTGGAACGAACCACTTCCAGCAGGCTTGCTCGACGGAGCGAACGATTCATGGATCTGCAACTGCGCCTTGGGCAGCTTGTCCGAGAGCGATAACTCGGCGCGCGGCGCCGGCATGTCGAGCTTGGCAGGCTCCGGCGCCTGCGGCTCGGCCTTGTTAGCTTTCGGCTTAACCGAGCTCGGTGCACTCGCCGCGGTCAGCCCCGGGACTTCGACATCCAGCAGCGATTCCAGCGGCAGCGCCTGAACCGGCCCGCCGACGATCGCGGCACTGTTGCCGCCGGTACTCGCAGCCGGCAGTGGCAGGGCAGGCTTCAAAGCCTGCGGTGGTTCGGAGTGGTGTGCGGTTGCGGAGGGCTCGGACGATTCGTCCAGCTTCGGCGGCGTGGCTGCCTTGATGGGTTGGGTCGAGAACGCCGGCATCACGGCATTGGCTTCGTCGCTGCCGGTCGCAGCGTGGGCTACGGGCCGCGTCGTCACGATCTCAGCGGCGGCCGCTTGGCCCGGCTTGAGCGTGCGGTTCAGCCCCAGCCAGTGGACCACTTGCTTGGGCGACTGCGACTCGGCGGCCGAGCTGCTGGGAATATAGTCGAGCGATGGTGGGACCATCGGCAAGCCGGGTGCCGCAGCGGCTGGCTCGAACGGAAGCGCGACGGGAAACGGCAGCTGCGCAGCGGCACTTCCCGAGAACATGCCGGCCAAAAGCAGCGCTGCAAACTGCGCACGGGCAGCCTGACGCTTGCATGTATTATGGTGAACCATCGCCAATTGTTCCTTAGCCAAAGTGCCTCTGCCCTCGACCCCATGGTCGAGCGAGTGCCGACATTTGCTGCCCCCAACAATGTGCTCTGCCAGGGATATCGGGCCTGGGGGATGTGAAAGTTAAACGATTTTGCGTGAAGCGACTGTCGTAGCGAACGCGCCGAAGAAGTGATCTTCGCGCCCCCAAGCGGTGCCGGCTACCGGCTGACCCACCCAAACTGCGCAGACTTCGCTGCCTGTCACACGCGGCGGGTTTGGCGTGGGCAAATCGGCCCTGCTCGCATTACGCAAAGGCCTGCATTCGCCTTGAGGCCGCAGCCATCTCGCGCTATACTCCGCCACCATTTGCACAATTGATCGGCAGCTTTTTCGAGAAGACGAGCTTTTTAGGTGACTGGCACGGAGGCCTTCCACCGAAGAATCGAGACGCCGTGCGCGGCTGCGCCGGCGGTGCGCCGTCGTCCGCTGCGCGTGGGCAAACTGCTCCTTGTCATCGCTTGCACTTGGCTGCTGCCGCTGGCCACTGATTTGTGGATCGCACCGGCATTGGAAGGCGTCTCTGCCGCCGCGCCGCTGCTCGCCTGGACCAAGCCTTCGCGCTGCGCTCGCGCCGCCGATGTCCGCTTTCCCACCGTCTCCCCGTACCACACGATTCATGTCCGCGCCGACACGGTCGCCAGGCAAACTCGCGGCTCCTACGATGTGCTCGCCTTCCGCGGAAACTGCACGCTGCGCCAAGGAGAACTGGATGCCAGTTGCCAGGACCTGATCCTGTGGATCGATCGTACGGCCCCCAGCGATCCCACCCAGCCACGCAAAACGATCTGCACCATGGAAGGCGCCGTCGAGATGCGTTGGGACTCCAAGCCGCTGCTTGCAGACACACGCTGGATGGGGCACCTGTTCAGTTACCAGGAGATCGCGACCAACGTCCAAACCGAACAGTCGCGCGGCGACATTCCGCGGTTGGACTGGAGCCGCGATCCGGCTAGCGCTGTCGTTCCGGCGCAGTACGCTGGCGCGGTGCAAGGCGCCGGTCCCGGCGCGACCGCGATGGCTCCGCCGCTGTTACCGCAGAACACACTACCTCCGCCAGCCGTGAGCCAGCCAGGCTCGACTCCGCCAGGCGCGCCCAGCGCCGTCCAGCCGCTGCCGGGCGCCGTTCCGTGGCCTTCCCCCAGTGCCACGGGCACGAACATGTTGCCACCTGGCGGGCTGGTCATTCCGGACGACGGCAGCGCACCGTATCCGGCCGCTGGCGTCCCGGCGGTGCCGTTGCCTACGCCTGCAGCGGAATCCTACCGAGCGGCTCAACCGGCCGTCGCGGCGCCGGTCGGGGCCAAACTGGTCACCGTCAATCCGCGCAGCAGCCATCCACCTCGGATTAGTTACAGTTCGCGCCCCGAGCAGGGCGACTCGGTAGTCACGATCGCCGGCGGCGTCATCTTGAGCATCAGCGGTGTGCAGTTGCGGCAAGCCGACGGGACGGTCATGGATTTCGGCAACGTCAGCATCGAAACCGACAACGCCGTCATGTGGCTCTCTGGCAGCACCCAGCCCGACATCTGGTCGGGGCTGGAATCGTTTGCCGATCGCCCGATCGAACTGTACCTCGAAGGCAACATCGTTTTGCATCAAGGTCAGCGCGTGATCTACGCGGACCGGATGTATTACAACGTGTCGAGCGAGTACGGCATGGTGCTCTCGGCTGAGATTCTCACGCCGGTCCCTCAGTATCAAGGCCTGCTGCGTCTGAAGGCCGACGTGATCGAGCAGCGCAACCAGCAAAACTTTTTAGCCTATGGGGCGGCTGTCACCAGCAGCCGGTTAGGCGTGCCGCGTTACTGGCTGCAAGCCGACCGTGTGCAGTTTGAAGATACGCGCGCCGAAGGCAGCATCGACAACTCTCGCCCACCCGCCCCGGGCCAGCCGACCAACATGCTGGCCACCAGCCGTAACAACTTCGTCTACCTGGCCGGCGTGCCGGTGACGTACTGGCCGGTCTTCACGACGAATCTGGCCAAGCCGAGTTATTACTTGACCAGTTTGAAAGCCAAAAACGATCAGATCTTCGGCACGCAAGTCTATGGCGAATTCGATCTCTACCAAATCATGGGCATCAACGGCCCTGATGGTACCGATCTGACGTTGTCGACCGACTATCTCTCGAAGCGGGGTCCGGCACTGGGTGCGCGTTTCAACATGGATCGGCCATCGTTCCTGTGGGCCGGGCCGACCTCTGGCTACCTCGACGCCTGGTTCATCGCCGAACAGGGGCTGGACCAACTGGGCGCTGACCGGATGAATCTGGTTCCGGAGGCGGACACGCGCGGCCGCGCGGTCGGGCGCTTTCGCAGTTTCCTGACGCCCAATATCGAACTGTGGTCGGAACTGGGCTACATCACCGACCGCAACTTCCTCGAACAGTACTTCGAGAACGAATGGGACCAGCAAAAGGACTTCAGCACGGCACTGCGGCTGCGACGCTATAACGGCAACCGCATGTTTGACATCTGGGGCCAGGCGCGGCTGAACGACTTTTTCACTGAGACCGAGTGGTTGCCGCGGGCAGACCATTTCTGGTTGGGGCAGGATTTGGGCGAGTACCTGTCCTGGAGCGAACACACCAGCGTCGGTTATGGGCACCAGCGCGTGGCCACGACACCGACCGATCCGAAGGACGCGGCCACGTTCACGTTGCTCCCCTGGGAAACGGACAGCGAAGGCCTGCGGGCCATCACGCGCCAGGAGCTCAATGCCCCGCTCGATTTCGGACCTTGGAAGATCGTCCCCTTCCTCTCGGGCGAAGCGGCGTACTGGGGCGAGGATGTCAGCAACAATCCACTGACGCGATTGACGGGGCAGGGGGGCGTGCGCACCGCTCTGCCGATGTGGCGGGCCTATCCGACCTATCGCAGCAGCCTTTTCGACATCAACGGCATCGCGCACAAAGTGACCTTCGAGAACGAACTGTTCTACGCCGACTCGACACAAGATATCAGTCGCCTGCCGCTGTACGATCCGCTGGACGACAACTCGCAGGAGCACTTCCGGCGGCGGATGATTTTTAACACCTTCGGCGGCGTGCGGCCCGATCGCTTCGACGAACGTTCCTACGCGTTGCGGCAAGGGATGCAGCGGTATGTCACCGCCAACAGCTCGGAGATCGTCGACGACATGGCGCAAGTACGCAGCGGCATCAACCAGCGCTGGCAGACCAAGCGCGGCGCGCCGGGCCGCGAGCGCATCGTCGATCTCGTATCGCTGGACGTCGACTGGATCTACTTCCCGAAAGCCGAGCGCGACAACTTCGGCGAAGATGTCGGAGCGCTCAATTACGACTTCCGCTACCACGTCGGCGACCGCTTGACGCTGCTCTCGGACGGCTACTTCGACGTCTTCTCACAAGGCCTCAAAGCCGTCTCGGCCGGGGCGATGGTCAGCCGCCCGGGCCGCGGTGACGTGTACATCGGCATGCTCTCGCTGGAGGGACCGATCAGCAGCAACGTGCTCAACGGCTACATGAACTATCGGTTGAATGAAAAGTGGATCGCCTCCGGCGGCGCCGCTTGGGACTTCAGCGAAGTCGGCAGCGTCGGCCAAACGCTGTCGCTGACGCGAATCGGCGAATCCGCTCTGGTTCAGGTCGGCATGAATGTCGACAGCGGCCGCGATAACGTCAGCTTTACCTTCAACGTCGAACCGCGTTTCCTCCCCAGCGGCAAGATCGGTTCCGCCGGCGGGCAATTGGTCGCGCCAGCCGGATTGTACGGCGTCGAGTAACGCGCGACCTCTTACAGTTCGAAGGGTGGCAGAGTTTGGGTACTGTCACTAATCTCGACGCTCAGAGGTGACGATTCGCGACTAGCGTATTTGCCTTTGAGCAGGTCGGGGCCAGCGTCGGCGGTGCCCATCATCACCTGCGCCTCGGTCGGTTTCTTGGACGGATCGGGCCAGATGACCGTCACTTTGTAGCGGCCGGTGGGCACGCCCGTTTCGGCCCCTGAGACCAGCTTGAATTTGCCTTGGCTGTCGGCCACACCCGAAGCGGTCGCCAGCGCGGGATCTTCGGGATGGAACATGACGACCGCCCCTTCCGCCGGCCGACCACCGACGCTTACGCTGCCATCGACCGGCACGCGCTTCGGTCCCTGCGAGCATCCCGCTGCAAAACACCATGCCAGCACCGCCAGCCAAGCGGCCATCCCAACCGGTCTGCGAACCATCGACTTCATGAGAGACCTTTGTCCGTAAGGTAGATGTCAGCCAGTCCCCTTCCGCAGCCTCAAGGATCCAAGGCGACCGACTCGCCACCGTCCCGAGTGACCAGCGAGGCAAACACGGTGGCGGAGAGGCTCTCCGACAAGAACGTCACCGACCCGTCGCCCATGCAAACTTGCACGCCGCCGCTGTGGAACGCATACAAACCGTTCTCGTTATAGATGTTGATTGCCGAGCAACCGGTTTGGCCTGGATTGGTGAAGTCCGCTCCGCTGTAACTGCGCAGTTCGCGAGCCGTGTTC
>JBQCJB010000797.1:0-5834 GCA_051953155.1 Aureliella sp.
AAATGCAGGCGGCGACCGTGCTGGCGCAGTTTCCCTTTTTGGAGCGCATCACCGCGCGATGCCGCACATTTTTCGGCCAAACGGCTGTGGACTTGGCGAGAACTTGTCCGCAGTTGACGCCTCCGTGGTTGGCCGATCTAGAGGAGACGGCCTTTTACCAAGCTGGCTGGTGCCTACCGGCCGGAGCCCATGCGGACCGTCCGGGAGGACTCAGCCAATCCCAACACGCTGAGCACGAGCGTGTTGGGATTGGCGGCGGATGTTCTGGCTACCATCGTCGATCGCCGCGACGCTGTCGCATCGATTCGCCTCTTCGGGGCACTGCAGTGGCCGCTAACACAACTCTGACCGTGCACTATCGAGCTGCATTGAACGACTTGCCTGTGGCCGAAGCTATCGCAAGCCTGGTTCAGTCCCTGGAATCAGCGACCTGAGCCGTCTTGTTTGCTAGCGAGCACTCTCTCGAGCTCTCGCCAAAACCGCATCCGAAAGCGGAACGATTTTTTTCACAAAAACACTCAGAAACGGTCGCGGGCGATGGGTGACACCGAGCGGGTTGCTTGGTGAGAGCGCATCCTGATTTAGGGGAGAACACCTCTTGTGGAGCAGTGGCGGCTCGCCGCACTTCTCCACAAGACTCACCTACATGGCTTGCTTGTCGAGTGCCAGCGACTCGACGTCGATCGTGACCGTGGCAGCGCGACGCATCGGTACGACTTTCTGCACTTCCTTGTCCTGAGGCTTCAGCTCGCCGCGAACGATCCGCACATCGGCCGGGGCTTCAATTCCCAGCGTGACTCGATTGCCAGCAACTCGCGAGACGACCACCGTGATGTTGTCACCGATGACCAGCTTTTCACCTTCTTTGCGGCTTAGTACTAACATGGTTCCATCTCCTCCGTGAACTTCGCTTGAAATGACACTAAAACTTTTCGCCAGTACCGACACATTCTTGGGTAGAAAAGTTCAAGTTTGAAGCCATGAGCAAGTGCCGTTCCAAACTTGCGATCGATCTGCCGCGAATGTGCGGCCAACCCTCTCGCAAACCCGCTCCGCCCTGCTTCAAGACCCTCTCGAACTTCGCTCTCCCAACCCAGTCCGTCGGTGTCTCACCCTGAGACTACGCGTCTCAAAAATACCCGGTTCGACATTTCATTTTTCCTGGATTTCGCTAGCAGTTTGATGGCAAACTGCGATTCGGGCTTGTACCCGATTTCGCCCCTGCCATCGCCTGCTTTCACCCTCACCGCCAGGCCGCCTGCGGTCGCCCGCTGAGGCCTCTCGTGCTCGGGTGCTAATATTTACGACCGGGTCAGGACAAGTTAGGTCCCTCGCGTCCTCTTTTTTTCCAAGGGAGAGTTTTTCGCGAGATTTCACGCTCTCCGTGCAGCTTTTTTCCCTTTCCGGTCACCCACAGTGTAGGAGGGCGTCAAGCGGCAAGAGCGAAAAGAATTCGCCGCAGCGCTTCCGAGCCACGCGACAGCCCTGCCGCCTACGAGAGCCTTCCGACGGTGTCCGACGCGCGCGGTGGCGCCACGCTTCGACGCGCTCCCGCTGCGACGCCACAGACCACTAGGCTCTTTCGATCGGGAATGCTATCACTTCGTCGATCGAGTCCTTCCGAAGGAGCAGCATGACGAGCCGATCGACGCCTAGAGCGCATCCGCAAGCCGCCGGCAAACCGCTGCGCATTGCCGCAAGAAGCTGATTGTCACTGGGCAGCTCCCCCTTGCCATCTGATCGCCGCTGGTGCACGTTGCGCTGCGACCGAGCGACCAGCTCGTCAGCGTCCAGTAGCTCGTGGTATCCATTGGCTAACTCAACGCCATCACAGAACAGCTCGTAGCGCTCGGACGTTCGCGGATCGCTCGGGCTTACCTGAGCCAGCGCTGCTTGCGAGGCTGGGTAATGGGTGACGATCACCGGCCCCGTGCGGCCCAGCTGCGGTTGCACGCATTCGGCAAACAGCAGATTCAGCCAGTCGTCCCGCAGCTGGCCTGCCCACGAGCTGCCCAGGGACACTCCCTGTGCGGCCGCGACTTCACTGAAAATGCTGTCATCGCACTGGAGCGGATCGATCGCTAGCGTCCGCTGGAATGCCTCGGTATAGCTAAGCACCTCGGTTGGAGCCGCGGCGGGGCTGCGGGTTGCGAAGAGCGCGTCGGCTAGCCCACGCAGAAACGCTATCGCGCCAGCAAACGTTTCTCCCGCGCGATACCACTCCAGCATCGTGAACTCGGGATTGTGAAACTGTCCGCGTTCGCCCGCGCGGTACGCCGGCCCGAGCTGGTAGATGGCGCGCATACCCGAAGCTAGCAACCGTTTCATGCAGAACTCGGGGGAGGTTTGCAAGAAATACTCCTCCGCCGTCGCCTCGGAGCAAGCCAGGGCTCGACCCGCAATGGTGATCGGGTCGATATATCGGTCTATGACCGTATCGCGGCTGATGGTCGGCGTGTGGACCTCGGCGTAACCGTGCCGGTGGAAGATCTCGCGTATTTGCCAAACGATCGCCGCGCGCCCCTCGAGAGCGGCCGCCGTTGCGATCGGCCGCCAATCGTTGGCCGTCATCAGAAACTCTCTTGTCTCGCCTTGTCTTCGATCAGTACAAGTCTACCGGACTCGCGGTGCCCCATGATGAACCAATGATGAACCAATGCAGTCAATTGATCAATCGCAACCGATCGCAGTCGTGCATCGGCGCGTCGTCCGAGTTCTGTCACTAGGGAGTCTTCACCTTGAAACACTGGTTTGCGACCGCCGGCCTGGTCTGTGCGTGTTGCCTGCAACTCGGTCTGCGCGCCGAGGAAGGCAAGGTGTCCGAAGCTCGAGAACTGTACCAACGGGCTGCCGCCGCCTTGCTGTCGAAGAATCTGCCGGTCGCCGCCGCCGAGTTGGCCAAGCTGGTGGAAAGTCATCCGGAAGACGAATTGGCGCCGCTGGCCGCGCTGCGTCTGGCCGAATGCCACCTGGCGCAAAGCGATGCGGCTGCGGCGTCGGAGCTGCTGGAAACATGGCTGCCCAAACTGTCCCAGTCTCCGCGGACGGTGGCGTTGGAGCCGACCGCCGTGCTGCGAGCCCATTACATTCGGGCTCGAGCCGATTTTGCGGCTGAGAAATACGACCTGGTCATGAAAGTCGCCCGCGAGCAGGCCGACGTGCATGCTCGCCGCAGCAGCGTAACAGCGGCCGAGAACGGTTTGCTCGATCAACTCCGCGATCTGGCCGATCAAGCTAGTCGCCGCCGCGAGCAGGCTCTCGGGGCTCAGCTCCGCTCGGCCGCCGATCAGGTGCGCAACAAACAATACTCCGAAGCTCTGTGCACGCTCGAACCGTGCGATCCCGATTCGCTCAGTCCCGCCTGGCGCTGGCGCTATCACGTGCTGCACGCGCAGTGCTTGCTGGGCCAAGGGGACGCGGCCGCAGCCCTGGAGGAACTCGACGGCATTGCCCTGGCCAAGCTGACCGAGCAAGAACGTTCGGCAGTCTGCATGGCCTGTCTCGAAGCTGCCTTGGCGGCGCAAAAACTGGATCGTGCCCAGGCGGAAATCGACGCCCTGGCCGCCACCGCGAAGAACGATGAACAGCTGGCGGCCACCGTCGCGCTGCGGGCCGTCGAGGTGGCCATGCTCCGCAAGGATCGCCAGCAAGTCCGGCGGTTGGCAGAGGCGGCCAAGGAAGCGTATCCCAAGTTCGCGGCGCTGTACGAATTCGACTTGCTATTGGCCCGCAACGCGATCGCGCAAATCGAATTCGCCGAAGCCCGGCAGATTCTCTCCGCGATTATCCAATCTCCGCCGACTGGCGATCCGACCGCCGTGCCGCGCGCCCAGTGGTTGCTCGGCGAGTCCTACTTCCTGTCGCGAGACTATGCGCGCGCGCTGGTTGCCTACACGGCGGTCATCGACGATGGCAGCGCGCCGGCCTGGACCGAGACGGCATTGATTCAGCGCGGCAAATGTTACGAACTGCTCAGCGAGCCAGAGGCCGCGCGAGCCGATTATGAACGTTTGCTCGAGCAGTTCCCTCGCTCCTCACAGGCGGCCGCCGTTCGCCAGCTGTTAGCCGAACTCGACGCCGCCCCACGCAGCGCCGCCGCGCCGCCAGCTGTGCTCAACAAATAGCCAAACTTTAACGCTCTGCAGCCATGCCGACACCTATTACCAAAGGCCTGCCTACGATGCTTCGCGGTCGATCGAACCAACCGCGTCGGCCACTGTCGACGTCGCGGCAACTATCCAGCAGTCGGCCGACGGCGGGGCCCGCGCGTCCGTTGCGGTTGATCGCCTACGCGGCCTTGGTCAGTTGGTTATGGCTGAGCCAAGATTATCTGCTGGCACAATATCCGCAGACTGCGCCTGGCGGTGGTTTGGCCGGCCAGCCCGCGCTGCTCGGCAATCCGGCCGGCGGCGGAGCCTCGCAAATGGCGCCGCAGCCCTTGCCAGGCGCATCTCCGGCCGGCGACGCAGGTTCCGGCGCTGCGCCCGCGAAGATCCCCATGACCAGCCTGATGGGAGCGATTCGCGAGGGTGGCATTCTGATGCTGCCGATCATCGTCTGCTCGTTCGGCCTCACCGTGTTCGTCTTTGAACGCCTATTGTTCCTGCGCCGCAGCCGAGTCATTCCCCGTCCGTTCGTGCGCGGCGTCATCGAACAGCTCGAGCAGCAGCAGCTCGATCGCGACGAAGCCATCGCCTTGTGCGAAGAGAATGGCAGCCCGGTGGCCCAGCTCTTCCAAGCCGCGCTCAAACGCTATGGGCGGCAGTCGGTCGAGATCGAGCAAGCGGTGCTCGACGCTGGAGAACGCGTCACCAATTCGCTCCGCAGCTACCTGCGGCTATTCAGCACGATTAGCAACGTAACGCCACTGCTGGGGCTGCTCGGGACGGTATTGGGCATGATCGAAGCCTTCAATGCGATCGCCGAGACCGGCGCGATGGGCAAACCGGAACTGTTGGCCGGCGGCATCGGCCAAGCTCTGCTGACGACTGCGGCTGGACTTTTTGTGGCAATTCCGGCTTACACAGCCTATGCATATTTCCTCGCTCGTGCCGATAAATTGATTATCGAGATGGACACCCATGTGCAGCGCGTCATCGAACTGGTCAGCGCCGAGGGTTTGCAAGAATCGGGTCGCTCGCGCGGTCGTTCGCGGCGAGCTGCCGCTTGAAAGATAGAGCACCGCTCGCCCTGCTCTTGCCCTCTCGATCTTTTCGCATTCGGAGAAATCACCACAAATGCCGCTGAAGACATCGCAAGTCGAAGAGATGCCGGCGCTGAACCTGACGTCGATGATCGACGTCGTGTTCCTGCTGCTGATTTTCTTCATGGTCGCAGCCAAGTTTTCCGAGACCAACCAACAGATCGGTATCAAGCTGCCGGGCAGCGCCGGAATGCATGCGATGGTCGCCCGCCCCGACCAACGCAACGTGAACGTCGGCCGCGATGGCACCGTGCTGCTGGACGGGCAAAAAGTGAATCTGGGTGAATTGACCAATCGCCTCCGCAGCATGCACGCGCAGTATCCCGACCTGGTCGTGGGCGTGAACGGTGATCCCGACGCCAGCTACCAGACGGTCATGAGCGCGATGGTCGCCGTGCAATCGGCCGGCGTCGAAATGCGGGCCGGAGTCAAGCGTTAATAAGGATTCTCATCCCCGAGGCATGCAGATTTGTGGAGCAGGCTGAGCGAGAATTGCCACTACGCGTGGGCTTACTTGTGGAGCGGCCGCACCTTCGCGATCGTGCTGGGCGTCCTGTTCGCCCTGGTCGCCGTCGCCTTGTTGATCGCTTCCCGCACCCGTTGGGGCCAAGCCAAGCCGATCACCAAATGC
>JBQCJB010000798.1:0-4546 GCA_051953155.1 Aureliella sp.
AGCGTACTCGTCCAGCCGGCCCGGCCCCACTGCCGGCCACCGGCCGGAGAGGCAAATCGGGTTGCCGGCCGGCCAGGCGCGTTCGGGCTCGAGCGCGCTGCCGGGCGGACCTCCGCAAGGGAGGCCCGCCGCAGGCGGCTAGTGCGTTTGTGCGCTCTTGGACGCGTGTCCCGAGCGGCAATTATTCGCTGTCGATCTGGCTGACGAGGGCTTCGACTTCCGCGCGGCCGTCGCCGAAGTAGTCAGCGATTTCGCCCAGCAGGTCGTCCGAGGCGGCTTCGTCCAGCGGAATCGAGCCTTCCAGTGCTCCTTCGCTGCTGGCGAGTTTTTCGGCGACGTCGATCCGGGTGCGGATTTCGTCGAGCAACTGTCGCGTGCTGCTCAGTTGGCTATCGTCGATCGATACCGGGCTGGCCGTCTGCGCTACCTCAACCATGGTCAGGCGAGCCTGCAGATTCTCGACTTCGACCTCCAGTTGCCGCTTGGCCGAGAGCATCTCATCGAGCTTGCGTCGAGCCGCGTCGAGGTTCCTTTCGCGAGCTGTCAGGATCTGAGCCAGTTTAGTAGCCGTTTTTTCATGGACCTGGAACTGCTTGAAACGCCCCGCCAGATCGTCTTTGACTTGCTGGCCGGTGTAGTTGCGTCCGGCATAGACGAAGTGCGTCGAACCGCTTTCCAAATTTCCCTTCAGCCGCAGGATATCCTGTTTCGCTTTGGCGATTTGCTGGTTCTTGGCAGCCACTTCGCCGGCCAGGCGCTCGACGCCGACTTCTTCCCGGGCGACCAACTGCATGTTAGCGGCGATCTCCGGCTTGAGATCTTCGATCATTTGCCGGGCGCGCTTGATTTCCCATTGGATCGGGACCGTCTGACGGACTTGATCGCCGGCCGAATTCCAACCGGTTCGGACGTAGCTGCGTAACGAGGTTCCGTAAACGAAAACCAGCCCCCCAATGGCCAACCCGCTCAGTAGTACAAGTTTCTTGATCATTTCGCACACCCTTTGAAGAATCGCCGATTCTGCCCATGTGCTCCGTCGCGGAGGTCCACCCGCGCGTCGCTGTGTTGTTGTTTGCTCGTGCCGTCTACAGGCCTTTCCGCGGGGAAGCTTCCCGATTTCTCGCCGCTCGCGGCCACCTGCCAACCACTGGCCTTGCTTCCCACGAAAGGACTTTCGCCACTTCTGCGCGATTCTTGGATCGAGGCCACCGAATATTGCTCGAAGCAGAAATTTTTTCGGAAGTCCGTTCCGTCCATACCGCGCAGCGCCAAAATCGGTCTCCGCCGCTACCCTCTTATCCTAGGCGCTGGTGCGCTTTGTCACGCACATGTGCGCGCCACGCCCTTTTGGCAGGCTGATCTCAAAGTGCATCATCGCGTTGCGACGCGTTGCGAACTTTCGCGACAGCCCCGCGCGAAGACCGACCGCGCGAGAAAATTTTTCTCAATCGCCACAAGCGGGATATCTGTTGCGAAATTCAAGGAAAACGCGGTCTATGCCGCAGGGGGACGCGTTTGTCGCAGACCGTTCGGCATCAGAATTGCCTCTACTGCTCTGAACCTAGCAGGGGTGGCAGGCGTCCAACCAATAACCGCCCGCGATTCTCTGTTTTGAAGAAATAAGGCCCAGGCTATAAGGCGAATCGATAATGACTGACTCCGAAGCCAACAATCACAGCAGCAGCCTGCCCAAGTCGGCGCCTGGTGGTCACTCGTGGAACTGGTTGACCGAGCGCTTGCCCGCCAGCGGCGTCGAACGATTAGGAACATGGATCGAACACGAATTGGCTCTGCTGGAAACGGCGCACGCTGATTCGATCACCGCTCGCAGCCGCCAACGCGACCAACGGCACGAGTTCGCCTCCTCGAGGCGCACGACTGAGACCGAACAGATCGACGAATAACGTCTTGTAACGTTCTTGTGAATCACGAATCAGCCCGGCGCCTTGTGCCGGGCTTTCTTTTTATAGCCAGGTCTTTTTTCAGCCGGGACTCTCTGCCCGCCAAAATCGTCCCACGCGTGCTGCGCCCCCCAACCTACAACCAAGCGGGTTAAAGATTCTTTGCACGGCCGGGCCGATTGTGCGATATTGAATCGCTCCTGCCGCAGAGCGGTTTGGGATCACCCACCACCTCATCCACCCACCGAGACAGGTCGCGAGCCATGAGTTCTTCGATGCGCTGGGCCAAGGCTTGGCTGCCTTTGGCGCTACTGTTGGGAGCTTGGCCTTTTGGCAACCGCATCGCATCGGCGACCGAAGGAGAACTGGCGGCTCGATTCACTTTCGACAGCTCGCCTACCGTCGCCGCCGACGCTGGTGCTGACGCTGACGATGCAGCGCCGGCAGCGACCTTGGCTGCGGGAGCGAAGGTTGCTCAAGTGGGTCCGACCGGTGAGGCGTTCGTTGGGCTGCCGGAGAAGAACTCCGCCCTGGTGCTCGACGGCAAAGGCGCTCGCTACTGCGTCCCCGACACCCAGGACCATGGGCCGCTCGATTTCACTCTCGGCGACGCGATCACGCTGGAGGCCTGGGTCCGCCCCGAGCGGCTGGCAAACGGCGCGAACGTTTACGTCGTCGGCAAGGGACGCACCTACGAAACTGAGCGGGTCGAGAATCAGAACTACGCTCTGCGCCTGAGCGGCGTCGGCGGGGAAGCGCGAGCGAGTTTTCTGTTCGCGACCGCCAGTGCCGAAGGCGGCAAGCCCCAATACCATCGCTGGACCAGCGAGCGTGGCTTCGCACCCGATGGCGCCTGGCATCACATCGCCATCAGCTACCAGTTCGGCAAGCCCAACAGCGCTCTGGCCGTCATCGATGGCGAAAAGGTTAAAGGCAAATGGGACATGGCGGGCAGTACGTCGGCCGGTCCGATCGTCGATAACGACGCGCTGTGGATCGGATCATCGCGCGGCGGCGATGCGGGCAACTCGTTTGCCGGTGCGATCGACGAGGTCGTCATCCATCGTCAGATCGTGCCGACCGAAGTCCTGCAGGCGCGGCGGCACGTAATTGCCAGGCCGCCCGAATTTCCCAGCGGGCTCGACCCGTCGCGCGTCACCTTCACGCTCCATCCGGGGCTGAGCAGCCACAGCGTTTGGCCGGCGGCACCACCCGAGGCCGAATTCACGTTCACCGGCAGTCATCTGGCACTGCACCGTTTGCCGCTGCGGTACATCAGTGGCGGCCTGCGCCAACCGTGGCGCGGTCCGCTGCTGCTGCGGGCCTACTGCCATAGCGATTTGCCGGCCGGTGAATTGACGTTCCTGCTCCGCAGTCCGGGGCTGGCGCGACTGTGGGTCGACGGCCAAGTTGTTCTATCGACTCCGGCCCACGCGCTCTTTCCCGATGCCCACCAACCGTTCGAAGTTTACGAACCGGACAACCCGTGGCTGCGCGTACCTCGAGCCGGCGACCGCGAGCAGCGCGCGACGGTAACGCTCGGCGCCGGAACGCATGAGGTGATCCTCGAACAAATCGTCGGCGCGAAAGGCATTCGCTGCGAGACGGGCGAGTCGACGGTTGCCGTCCAGCGGGGCGATGAACTGTTTACGCTGCTCGGCCCAGTCCCCTTTACGACGCCGCTGTCCGATGAGGGCTGGAATGCGTACCATCGCCAGCTGGAAAGCGAGCTGGCTCAGATCGACGGCCGCTTGCGGCGCGAGGCCAGCCGCCAGGAAGACGCGTTTTGGGACCGCCGGCACGAACTGGCTCGCCAGTTCCAGGCCAAACGACCGCCAACGGCCGTGCCGGACAGCACGCCAGGCGTCGCCGAGAACAATCCGATCGATCGCTTCCTTAACTCGCAGCTGAGCCCGGACGCCGACACACTGGCCAGCGATACCGTCTTCCTGCGGCGAGTGTATCTCGACACGGTCGGCGTGCTGCCCACAGCGGCCGAGTTACGGACCTTCCTGGCCGACACGTCAGCCAACAAACGCTCCGCCGCAATCGATCGCTTGCTGGACGATGACCGTTGGGCCGACCATTGGACCAGCTACTGGCAAGACGTCCTGGCGGAGAACCCGAGCATTCTCAAACCGACGCTGAACAACACCGGACCGTTCCGCTGGTGGATCTACGATGCGCTGTTGGAAAACAAACCGATGGATCGCTTCGTGACCGAATTGATCCGCATGGAAGGGGACACTTTGGGCGGTGGGCCCGCTGGTTTCGCCATGGCGTCGGAGAACGACGTGCCGATGGCAGCCAAAGCGCATATTCTCTCTTCCGCCTTCCTGGCAGTCGACTTGAAATGTGCCCGCTGCCACGACGCACCCTACCATCCCTGGACGCAGAAGGAACTGTTCAGCCTGGCAGCGATGCTGGAAAACAAACCGATCCGAGTGCCCGCGACCAGCAGCGTGCCTAAGGAGTTCTTCGATCGCAAGCAAGGAGACACGGCGATCAGCATCTCGATCTTCCCCGGCGATCAGATCGAGCCGGCTTGGCCGTTCACTGATCTCAATTCGAACGAACCAACCGCGGAGATGCTCGGTCGCGATAATCCGACTCGCGAACGGCTGGCCGCCTGGATGACGTCCCCG
>JBQCJB010000799.1:0-2152 GCA_051953155.1 Aureliella sp.
CGAAGCCGTACACGCCGTTGCCCAGATCATCTGGTTCCAAACTGGCGCCGGCCAGGGCGGCGAAAAACTGCTGCCGATTGCTGAGCGGCAAAAACGCAGTCGCCACGGGTTGGTTGTCGACCAACTGGACGATAATGCCAGCCGGCCGCGTCGTGTCCAGCCCCTGCGTGTACTGCTTGGTCATCATCGAACCGATGCCGCCGATTTGCGGCACACCGGCTGAGCGGGTCAGGTAGGTGAAGTCCTGCAACAGACGATCCAGTGGAGCGATCGAAACGACCGCAGCCGGACGATTGGGCGTTTGAGCGAAAGAAACACCCTGCGTCACAATCCCGATCGTCAAGGCAGCCGCCACGGCGGCCAGGTTGCGAAGTGTCCGCATGCAAATCTCCTAATCAGCAGAACTTTGACTTAAGCCCACCCAAATTTGACCCAAAGCCTAGCGTAGAACGCGAGCGGTGAACAGTCCGAGCAAGAGTCGGGCCATCCGGGCGGGCGGAATTGCGGTTGTAATTTTGTTGCTGCCCAGTCCAAGCTGCGCAAACCAAGCCGGGTCGATCGCCGATGCGGCGCTGCGTCAAAGCGGCCCGGCCAGCGGGTAAGCGGCCTTACTTGGCCTCTGGCTTCATCATGTCGCGGAAGAACTTTTCCAACTTCTCGACCTTGCTGCGGACCACAACCTGGCAGTAGCGGTTAGTCGGATTGCGGTTGTAATAGTTCTGGTGGTCCTCTTCGGCCGGATAGAATTCCGTCAGCGGCTCGACGTGCGTCACGATCGGATCGGAGAAGATATGCGCCGCGTCGAGCTTGGCGATCACTTCCTTGGCTTGGCGGGCTTGTTCATCGTTGTGCGTCAAGATGATGCTGCGGTACTGCGTGCCGACGTCGTGCCCCTGGCGGTTGAGCGTCGTCGGGTCGTGCGTCTTGAGAAAGATCTCGAGCAGTTTCAGATAGCTTACTTTGGCCGGGTCGAAGGTCACTTGGACGACTTCGGCATGCCCGGTGCGGCCGGTGCAAACCTGTTCGTAAGTCGGCGATTTTATGTGGCCCCCGGCATAGCCCGAGGCGACCTTCTCGACCCCTTCGACGCGTTGCAGGACCGCTTCCACACACCAGAAGCATCCACCCCCGAACGTTGCGACTTCCATCTTCTGTTCTTTCTTGACTAGATGAGCACTCTCTTGTGGCCGAGCCGTATCGTCGGCAGGCAGCGCCGGCGCGGCTGGTCGCGGCTCGGCAGTCGCGCCCTCAGCGGTCGACGAAGCGGTCGGATCGACTGGCGTGTCCGCTGGCGCAGCAGCGGATGTCGGCGACTCATTGGCCTGTGGTTCGGCGGTGCGCAGCGAAAACCAGACCAGGATGCAGATCAGCAGTCCAAAGCTCATGCGCAGGAGCAGTTGCAGGTGCCCGCGGTCCATTACCATCCTCCAACTTTGCGAAGCGACGCGCTAGTACCGACACAGTCGCCATTATAGGCGCTGCGATGCGGCTGGTTGAGCCGCCACTGAATTGCTACGATGTTGCCGGTCCGCCCCGCCCTACCCCGCCGCACTTGTGAGCAGGCTTATGGTCCAGTTGCCAAGCTTCTTCCGGATTCGCCAAAGCTTTCCGCGGCCGAAAGTCGGCGATTTGAAAGGGGCCGTCCAAGCGGCTCTCACCCAAGCCGGTCTGAGAGAGCGCATCGAGCCCGGTCAGACGGTAGCGATCACTGCCGGCAGCCGCGGTATCGCCAACATCGCCCAGATCACGCGCCACGCAGTCGATTACTGCAAGGGTCTATGAGCGGTGCCGTTTATAGTGCCCGCCATGGGCAGCCACGGTGGCGCCACCGCCGAAGGCCAGCTGGGCGTGTTGGCCCGCTACGGCGTCACGCCGGAAGCCATGGGCTGCGAAATTCGCAGCAGCATGGACGTTGTCGAAGTTTGCCACGCGGCCGAAGGTTTTATCGTTTACTTCGACCGACATGCCAGCACAGCCGATCACGTGCTGGTCGTCAATCGCGTCAAATCGCATACGCGCTTCTGCGGCCCGATCGAAAGCGGCCTGATGAAGATGATGTTGATTGGGCTAGGCAAGCAGCACGGGGCTCTGGTCTATCATCGGGCAATCATGAACTACTCGTTCGACCAGATCGTGCGGGCCGTGGCGCGCG
>JBQCJB010000800.1:0-6016 GCA_051953155.1 Aureliella sp.
ACCAGCCGAATGGCGGCAGGCATTCCATGATCGCAAAGCGCATAGTGTGCGCGAAATCTTGTGTGTGCTGTACGTCGCCATGACCCGCGCTCGATCGGCGCTGTTCATGATCACCGCCCCGCGCGTGGCTCGCAGCCAAAATGGATCGCAGCAGTGCCAATCGCTACTCCAGTCGGTCCTCGGGCAAGCAGACCAATTCAAGACGCCCGAGGCCGTTTTGTACGAGCGCGGCGATCCGAAGTGGTTCCTGCCCGACGGCGAGCCGGCTTCGGCAGAGCATGCTCGGCCGGGCGACGCCAAGCAGCAGCCCGCACAGGCGGCTGCCGTCCAACCGGCGGAGATCGCCTTGGACGTCGAACCGAGCCGCGCACCGCGTCGCAGCCTGCGCGTAGCGGCGCCTTCCTCGATCGCTGCGCTGCGCTCGGTCGAACTGAGCCAACTTTTCACCCGCAATGAAATGCTTGGCGCATCGGTCGGCACGCTGGTCCACGCCTGCTTCGAGCAAGTCCAGTGGCTGGACGATTTTCGTTATGACGCTGCCGCCCTCCGCCGCGCCGTGATCGCGGCACTGACGCCCGAAGAGATCCGCCATCTGGCGCTGGATAAGGAGCTGGAAAATTTCGAGCGCATGCTCCATTTGTCGGCTGTAAAGCAAGCTCTCTCCCGGCAGCGCTACGCTGGCCTCCATCACGGCGTGGAACCGGATCAGATACTGGTCGAGAACGAGCGGCGGATCAGCCTGATACTCGACAACCAACTGATCGATGGCTCGATCGACCGCCTGGTCGTGCTCATGCACCAAGGCCGGCCTTTGGCGGCCGAAATTCTCGATTACAAGACCGACCGCTGGGACAGTCGCATTGATCTCGAACAGTGGATTGACCAGCGAGTCGAGCACCATCGGCCGCAGTTGAAAGCCTATGCCGAGGTCGTGTCGCGAATGCTCAAGCTGCCGATGGAGCGGATCGACTGCGCACTAGTGCTCTTGTCCGGGGACGCCTGTGTTCGCTGCGACGACCGCGCGCCTAAAGCGTCCCATTTAAAACCCAAACAGTTGCACCTTGCCTGGTAGAGGCCATGAGCGATTTTCGGTTTATACACGCGGCTGACATCCACCTGGACAGCCCTCTGGACCACTTGCGCAGCGCGGACGAAGAAGCCGCGCGGCAAGTGGCCGCCGCCTCGCGGATGTCGGTCGAGCGGATTGTGGCGGCCGCTATCGAACACGAAGTGGCGGCACTGGTCATCGCCGGCGATCTGTTCGATGGTCCGGTGCGCGATGCCTCGGCCGCCCTATGGATCGACAGCCAGTTTCGCAAACTGCGGCGAGCCGGCATCGACGTCGTGCTGATCCGCGGCAACCATGACGCACTCAGTAACGCTTGCCGCTCGGTGAAATGGTCCGACGGCGTTTACCAATTGGGCGCCGAGAAGGCCACGTCGCACGTCATCGACAGCTGTGGCCTGGCGATACATGGGCAGAGCTTCGGCGCAAGAGCGGTGATCGAAAACATCGCAGCGACCTATCCGGCAGCGGTCGAAGGCTATTTCAATGTGGGCCTGCTGCATACGTCCCTGGCTGGTTCGTCGGGCCACGACACTTATGCGCCAACGTCGATCGACGTCTTGGAGGGACGCGGCTTTGATTACTGGGCGCTCGGTCACATCCACCAGCGGACGCTCGAATCGCTCAGCTCGCGCTGCTGGGTAGGATTCAGCGGCAACACCCAAGGACGGCATGTTCGCGAATGCGGCGCCAAGGGTTGCAATCTGGTCCACGTCCGCGACCGCCGCATCCAGCGCGTCGATTTCCTGGCGACCGACAGCGTGCGCTGGTTCGAAGTCGCGGTCGACGCCAGCCACCTAGATACACTTGGTGACTTGACTGAGCGGGCTAGTGCGGAGTGTGAGAGCCTGCTCAGCCAGCAGGAAGGGCGGCAACTGGCCATACGGGTGCGCATCGCCGGTTCGTCCAAGCTGCATACGCCGCTGTCCGACTCGGTGACGCGGGAGCGGGTGGCCGCAGCCCTGGGGGACAGACTGCGCGGCATGGGATCGCTGTGGCTGGAATCGGTCCGGGTGGAAACGCGCGCTCCGCGAGCGACTCGGCCGCAGCCCGATCTGGAGCTTCCACTCGGGACGTTGGGTGAAATCGTCCGCGACATCCACGCCGAACCAGCGCTACAAAAGCAACTGCTCAAGTCGCTGGAAGAATTGGGGCGCAAGGCCCGCGGAGCCCTCAGCCAGACCGATTGGCCGCTGTGGAAAGAGAACGGCCAGGAGGCGGAGTTTGCGCGGTTGCTCGGCCAGGCCGAACAGCTCTTGGAGTCTTGGGTCACGGAGGAAGATGCCCAATGAAGATCGATTCGATTCTTCTCGAGAATTTCGGAATCTATGGTGGCAAGCGCTTTCGTTTCGATGGCCAACCACTGGTTTTGATCTACGGCGCCAATGAATCGGGCAAGACGACGGCTCTGAACGGTTTGCGGCAGGCGTTGTTCGGTTTTCCGCACACCACGCCCTACCTGACGGGCAAACCGATGAGCGCCGAAGGGATCGTCACGCTCAGCGATGGCCGCAGCGTCCGTTTCACGCGGCAGAAGAAACGCTCGGACGCCTTCGTAGCGACCGTCGATGGCAAGATTCCGCTCAGCGAATCGCAGTGGCAGGAATTGGCCGGTGGCCTGGACCTGAAGACTTACCAAAGCCTGTTCGGGTTTTCGCTCGACGAACTCCGCAGCGGCGAGAAGGCTTTGGCGCATGCGCCGCTGAGCGAAGCGCTCTCCGGCAGCGGCTTCGGCGGCTTGGCTCGATTGCAGCAAGTGCAAGGACGCATCGAAGGCTTCCTCGCTTCGACGCTCAAACGCACGGGAACCGGCGGCACGATCAATGCCAAGCTGGCCGAGATCGAAGCCGCCGAAAAGCAACTCGAAGAGGTACTCACGCTCCCCAGCGACGTCGCCGATCTCCGGCAGCAGCTGAGCACGGCGGAAGAATCGTTCGAACAGCTCGGAATGCAACTGGCCGAGTTGCGCGCCCAGTTGCAGCGCTGCCAGCGGCAGCAAGCGGCTCTGCCCAAAGCGATCGAGTATCGACAGGTCGAGCAAGCGCTGCAAAAGTTTGAGATCCCTGCAGCGATCGACGACGAATTTCGCTTGCAGTGGACGCTTGCGCAGAACCGCCTGGCGGGGGCTCGCGCGGAACTGGACGACGAACAGCGCAAGTTGACCAACTGCGAAACCGCGCTCCATGCTTTGCCCGTGCCGTCCGGCACCGCGGAACATGCCGAAGAGACCCGTCGCCTGGGGCGCGATGCGCCGGCGATCGCCCAGTCGCGGCTCCAACTGGCCGAGGATCTGCGCGAAATCGAATCGCTCGAACGCGAACTGGGCGAGTCGCTCCAGCGCATCGGACTCTCGAAACACGACGACCAGTGGCGGACGATTCAGCTCGACGCCGCCCAGCGCGGACAACTCGACGGGGCGTCCCGCCAATACGCGACGCTCAGCTCTCAACTGGCCGCCTGCCGCACGCGGGTCGAAGTCGCCACCGAACAGCTACATAAGCACGCCTGCGCTCGACAGGCCAATGTCGCCCCTGAGAATCTGGACGCTCTCGAGGCGCTCGTCGCGGAAGCCGAGCCCGTCTTGCAAAGCTGCGACCAAATCCAGCAGCGCTGGACGCAGGCCAGCGAGGACAAAGTGGTTGCCGACCGCACAGCGCGTTTCGAGCGTTTGACGCAATCGCTGATGCCGCCGACGGCGACCGTCCCTGCGGAACTCGATCCAACCTGGAGCGTTCCGGCCGCGGCCCAAATCTCTCAGTACCAGCAGCACCGCGCGGAGGCCCACGCGACTCTCGAGCGGTTCTCAGGTGAGCTCGAACGGTGCGCGCAGGAAGTCCAGCGGCTCGAACAGAATCTTGCCGAATCGCAGGCCACACATGGCTTGCCCACCGTCGACCAGCTGGAGGCTCTTTGGAGCGAGCGCGACAGCCTCCTCGCCCAGTGCCGTGACAAATTGCAAGGTTCCTCGTCCGGCAGGCAGATCGATCCCTCGGGTCTTGCCCAGCGATTGTCGCAGATTGCCGACCTCAATACTCGAGCCGACGCCGCCGTGCGCAGCATGCTGGCCGCCGCCGATCGCGTCGCCCTGGTGATCAGCCGGCAGCAACAGCTCGCGGCACTCGCCCAGCGACGCACGGCGTTGGCCGAGCAAGTTGCTCAAGCTCGCGCCGCGGTAGGGGCGCTGGCCGACACATGGAAGGCGCTCTGGGCAGGTTGTCCAATCGAACCGGAGAGTCCTGAACAGTTGGGGAGCTGGCTGGACGATTATCGCCAGTGGTGCGAACAACGCGCGATCAACGACGGACTGGCCGAAGAGGGGCGGCGAGCGGTCGCGCTGCGCGAGTCGGCGCTCGGAAAACTGCGCGCTCAGTGGCCTCAGGACGCGCCGGAGGTTTCTACCGTGGCAGAGGCGCGTCAGCAGCTGAACCTTTGGAAAACCGCGGTCGCCGCCCAGGCTGCGGAGCAGCGCATGCTGGCGGAATTGACTGCTGGTCATAGCGCCGCGACGCGGCAATGCGAAGAACTGGAGCAGCAACTCGCGCGCAGCCAGTCGGAGTTTCAACAACTGGTGCGCAGCGCCCGCCTGCCTGAAGGCTGGCCTATCGACGAACTGGACAGTCGGCTGGAAGCGTTTGCGCGCTGTCAGACGCTCTCCGGCCGCGTGGGAAAGCTGCGCGAACGTTTGCGCTCCGCTGAAACGCGGCTGGACGAATTCGCCAAGGGCGTGGAGCAGCACGCGCGGGCGCTCGGTGTACCCGCTCCGACCGGTGCGGTGGAACAGCAGGCGCTCGCTTGGCTCGAGCAACTCGAACAGTCCGACCTCATTGAAAAGCAGCGAACAGAACTGAGCTCTGCCGTCGACTCGCATCGCCAAACCGTTGCCAAGCGGCAGTCGCAGATCGTCGAGCTGCAAGAGAAACTGGCGCAGCTGGTCGAGTCGGCCGGGGCAACGTCGATCGAGGCAGCACAAAGTTGGATCGGCTCGCTGAACGAAGTGTCGCAGTTGCGAGCCAAGAAAGCCCAGCTCATCGCGGCGCTGGAAGCCAACGCCGCGGGTGTCAGCCTGGACGATTTTTTGAGCGAGCTAGCGACGCTCGACCCGCGATCGGTCGCCGTCGCCAGCGCCAGCCTGATGGCTCGCGTCGGCAGCATCGAGCAAGAGCGGCAGGCTGCGCTCGAACGCAAGGGAGCACTGCTGAAAGAACTCGTAACGTAAGAGCAGGGGGCCGCAGCGATGCACTGCGCGCAAAAGCTTAAGCGGCTGCGGAGCGAACTGACCGAACTGTCCGAGCAGTGGGTCGTGCACCGGTTGGCCGGCGACCTCCTCCAGCGCACCATCGATCGTTTTACGCGCGACCACGAACCGCAGTTGCTCAAACACACGCGGCGGTTCTTTCATGAACTCACGGACCGGCGTTATGGCGTCGTCGAACACGATAGCGGCAAGCACGGCGGGTTTGCCGTGCGCGACCAGCAGGGCCATGCATGGCAACCGGACAAACTCAGCACGGGAACGCGCGAGCAACTGTACTTGGCGATTCGATTGGCCTTCGTCACGCATTTCAACGAGCAGCATGAACCGCTGCCGGTGATCATGGATGACTGCTTCGTGAACTTTGACGACACCCGCTCGCGCATCGCCCTGCGGACGCTGCTGCACTGGCGAGAATCGGCACAGACCATCCTGCTGTCGTGCCATTGGCGAAGCGTGGAGGCCTTGGCCGAATTGGCTCCAGAGACACCGGTCATCGCCCTGAATAGCGGCGAACTGACAACGGCGCGCAACCTGGCCGAGCGGGCGGAAGATTTCGTGGCGAGCAAGCCGACTGCGCGGTTGCCTATTTGAGCCCAGCCGCCCCCCGGCAGCAGCTCTAGGAGCTCGCACCTGCGACAGATTGCATCAGTCTGAAAAAGCCATTACCATGGCGTTCGCTCCAGAGGGGCGGAATC
>JBQCJB010000801.1:0-4666 GCA_051953155.1 Aureliella sp.
GCGTGGCGCTGGTCGAAAACGTCGGCTTGGCCAGCACTGGGTCGGATGCCGGCGCCCAGCCGCAGCGCGTACCGCAGTTTCGCTCGCCGCGCTATTTTCAGCAGCGAGCCGATACGCTCAAGTGCGGCGCGTTGGCCACGCCGGTCGGCTGCGATTGGGATGGAGACGGCGATACCGACATCGTCTCGGGCAATACGGCGGGCACGATTGAACTGTTCGAGAATCTCGGCCCCGCCGATGACTTGCCAACGGGCGACGGCGACGAGTCGATCTCGTTCGATCGACGCTTGCCCAAGTGGGCGGCGCCGGTGCGACTGCGGGCCGGCGGCAAAGAGTTCCGCGTCATGGCGGGCAAGAACCTCAGCATTCAAGGGCCGGCCGAAGCCAAGTGGGGATACACGACGCTCAACGTAGCTGACTGGGATACCGATGGTCTGCCCGACATCGTCTTCAACTCGATCGTCGGTCGAGTCCAGTGGCTGAAGAACATCGGCACGCGCTCCGAGCCTCAACTGGCCGCCCCGCAGGCGATCGAAGTCGAGTGGCCTAAAGGGAGCCAACCGCCCAAGCCGGCCTGGACGTGGTGGACTCCCAAGGGCCAGGAGTTAGTGACGCAGTGGCGCACGACGCCGGTCGTTCACGATTTCGACGGCGACGGTCTGCCCGACCTGGCGATGCGGGACGTCGAAGGGACGCTCAGTCTCGTTCGGCGCTCGCGCGAGCCTGGTGGCCGACTGGTGCTGTTACCGCCAGAGCACGTGTTTTGCGACGCAGCGGGTTCGCCGCTGCGGCTGAATGCTAAAAACGCTGGCGGCAGCGGGCGGAGAAAGCTGAGCATCGTCGACTGGGATGGCGACGGCCAGCTCGATTGGCTGCTCAACTCGAGCAACGCGGACCTTTACCGCGGGTTGGGGCAGCAGAATGGAACCTGGCGATTCGAGCACACCGGTTCGCTGGCCCAGCAGAACATTGAAGGCCACGACGTCAGTCCCACTACCGTCGACTTCGACCGCGACGGCATTCCCGATTTCCTCGGAGGCGCCGAAGATGGCCGCTTCTACTACCTGCGCAACCCACGCTCCAAACCATGAGGGCTCGCGTCACGGGATGCGATTGAGCGTGTAATACGCTTCGCTGTGCAACAAGGGCTCGCCGTCGGCGCTGCGAACGCCGCGGGCGACGAGTTCGTGGACGAACAGCGGTCTGAGGCCGGCGACGACCAGGCGGACGCTGCGGCCATCGGCTCCCAAGTTGGCCGACTGGATCGCCAACTGCTGCCGCTGGATTTCATCGCTGCCATAGGCGGCTTGGTAGGTATAGGTGTAGCTGGAGAGCGCGTATGACTCGATCGCGGCAGCCGTCTGCGGATCGACTGGCTGAGTAAAGACCAGTTCAAAGCCGTCGGGCTTGGCGCGCATTTCTTGAATCTCGAACGGCGTCTTGCCCGTCCAGACCAGCCGCTGCAGGCCGTAGCCGGCTGAGCCCAGGCTGCTCCAGCCGCGGTTGGTCAAGCCGGCGAACAGGCTCCCATCGCGCCCCTGGGCCAGCCGCAGCACGGCCGAGGCAAAGCCTTGTCGGAACGGAAAGCACGCCCCTTGGTACTCGCCGCCGACGCGCTCGAGAAACACGCGGTTGATCCCGGCCAGTGTGAACTCGCCGATGAAGAACTGGCCGGCGAACGGACCGAATTGGCCGTCGCTGCCATCGAGCACGATGTCGGTCGCCGACTGGCCCACTTTCTTGTACGGCAGCCACACGGCCGGAGGCACCATCTGCGGAAAGCGGCGGAGGGCCTCCGGAAACGGCACTCCGTCGGGAACACTTTTTACGCCGTGGATCGGCGAGCCGGGTTCGTTCATCGAGGCCAGCGCCTCGGGATGATGGAAGAAGGCGCCGCGGCGCATGTGGTGCAGCGAATTGGTGCCGACCCAGTTGCCCTGCTGGTCGGTATAAAACATGTCACCCGCCGCATTGGCACCCAGCCCGCTCGGCGAGCGCATGCCGGCGCACATCGGAATTAGTTCACCGCTCTCGGTGACTTTCATCCCCCAGCCTCGCCACTTCCCTTGCCGCACGTTCAGCGTCGGCTCGTGCAAGGCACGGCTGAGCTGATCACCCTTAAGTCCCAAGCCGATGTTCAGCGTCAGCCAAAGATTGCCTTGGCCGTCGAGCTTCGGACCGTACGCGTATTCGTGATAGTGGCCAGTCACCCCCCAGCCCTTGGCGACGGTGCGATATTCGTCGGCGACTTCATCGCCGTCCAGATCGCGCATCGCCGTCAGCTCGCTCCGCTGGCACGCATAGAAACTCCCCTGATGCCACAGCAACCCGAGCGGTTCATGCAGCGCACTGGCAAAACGCTGGTACGTCACCTTCTCCGGTGGATCGTCGTAGACGCCGCCCAGCAACCACACCTCCCCTTTGCGAATCGCGACACCCAGCCGTCCGTCGTCCAGCGGTGCAAGGCCACTGACCTCCAGCACCAAACCGTCGGGCGCGGCCTTCCACGTCGCCGACCGCGAGTCGGTCTGCGCTTTCGGCGCCGAGATCGTCACGATGCGGTAGTAATCGTTTTCGTCGGCAGCTCGAGCCGTCAACGTCAGGCAGACCGCCAGGGAACAGGCGGTTGCCCACTTAAGCAAGATTTTCATATGCGTTTACCAACGTAGCTCGATCGTGAAAACGGTTTCCGCAGCCGCCGGCAGCGGCGCCAGCCACTGCATCTGTCCTTGGCTCTGACGCAGGATCGACTCGCTGGCCAGCTCGGCAGGCAAGTAGACCGTCAGGCCGGAATCGGTCGTGCAGGCGTCGCTGCTGCGACGCGTTAATTTCTTTCCAGCCGCGGCGCGGAACCAGAGCTTGTCGCTCGGTCCGGCCTTTCCTTGAGTCGCAGGCGCGAGGGCTCGCGCGTCCAGCGCAATGGTGAATTCGCGCAGCAAGCCGCGCGAAGCTTCCTTGTTGCCGGACTCACCAGTGTTCGGGCTGATCCGATCGGTGATCGTGTAATCGCCGAGCCGATACTGCAGTGCCGGCGTGCCGTGTTCGTTTAGTCGGTAGCCCAGGAACTGCGGCGACGCGGCCGCATCGGCCGCAACACCGAGGCCAGCCCTCGAAGCGGCGTGCCCATTGGGCCAAGGCGATTGGGCTGAGCGCAGCAGCGCGAACTCGCCACCCTCGGGCAAGATCAACACGGATTGGCCTAGCGGCGCCGCGTTCGGTGCAAAGCGATCGTTCCAGGTCCCCTGAGCATCCAAGAAACGACCTCGCCAGATCTCCGCCAGACGCACCAGTTCCGCATCGAAGGCGTAATGCACTCGCTCGGGAAAGCCGACGGCAATCGCGTGCGTGCCCGCCTGGCCCATGAAGGTGCGCAGCACGATCGGGCGCTCCGTAGGCACCAATTCGAAATTCTGGCGCCGAGCCTCTTCGATCTTCTCGGGCAGCGGCAATCGATCGACCTGTTCCAGATAGGCCCACAGGCTGGCGATTTGTTTTTCTACGTCCCCATTGAGGACTTCTTGGCTGACGCTCCCTTCGGCGAAAAAGGTCGGCATGCGCGTGCGCGGCTTGAGCGCGGCTGGGTTGAGCAGGAAATCGTGGAACCAGCTCGGCTGGACGCGGGCACCGATGTGTCCGACGTCGACGCCCACCACGCTGGGCAGCGCTTCGCCGCGCACCGGATGGCACTGGATGCACCCTAGATTGAAGAGCGTTCGCCCGGCTTCGGCCAGACGCCGATCGGCAGCGGCTGCAGATAACTGGTTCAGAGAAGACTTGTTCGCCGCTGCGTTTGCGGCTGGCGCGTCGGCGGCTGACAAGAGCGCGACTAGCGGATCGACTTCCGCAGCTGGAAACTTCGGCATGCGTATGATTAGGTGCGGGCGCACGTCGCCCGTGCCTTGGAAAACGCGTTTCAACCAGGCCGGTTTCAATTTGGCTCCTACGCCGGTCAGCGGCGGAGGCAAACGCCCTTCGTCACCCAAGTCGACTTGTCCGACGGTCTCGAAAAAGCGATCGCGGCCGTGAGCGATGCCCCCCTGCCCTTGCCGCTCGTGACAGGCGTAGCAGTTGAGCTGCATCATGGCGAACTGAGTCCGGTCGCCGGCGCTCGCCCGATTGCGTGTCGGAGCAGCGCGAGCTCTTTCTTGTGCGAGGGCTGCCAGCAAGGCGGTGCGCTGAACGGAGTCCAGCTCGTAACGCGGGGCGTGGGCTGCGGGCTCCTGCGCCACGCAACTTCGCTCGGCCGCCGCGTTCAAGCTCGCCAGCGGTTTACTTTTGGCGCGTGGGCTTGCGCCGTTGGCAGTGTGGCACTGGACACAGCCCAGCTCGCTAAACAGCCGCTGTCCCTCCTCGGACTGGCCAGGCCGCGTGGATAAAGCGGGCTCGGGCAGCGTTGACGACGCGGTCCCTGGCTGGGCAGCATCGCTCTTTGCCACCAGGTACGCCGTGATGTCGGCCGCTTCGACCGTGTTGAGTTTGAGATTCGGCATGCGACCACCGGGGCGAACGATTGCCGGCTCGAGCAAGAACATCGCCAGGCCCTGAGGAGTGTACTTGGCGCGCGCATCGGGCAGCGGAATCGACGCTACGCTGCGAGCCGCGTGCGTCAATCCGAGTTTGGCGATGTCCTCCGGATCGAGGTCCTCGAGCAGGCGATCGATCGCCG
>JBQCJB010000802.1:0-2113 GCA_051953155.1 Aureliella sp.
CCCAAGTGCCATTTGCCGATGCAGGCCGTCTTGTAACCGGCCTGCTTCAATACCTCAGCCAGCGTAACCTCGTCCTGCGGCAGACCGCCTTTGGAGTTGTTGCGCAGCACACGGAACTGGTCGTGGCACATGCCGCTGCGAATCGGGTAGCGGCCGGTCAGCAGGGCAGCGCGGCTGGGCGTGCAGACTTCCGCAGCCGAATAAAAATTCGTGAACCGCATTCCCTCGGCGGCCATGCGGTCGAGATTCGGCGTGCGAATCATGGGATGACCGTAACAGGCAAGGTCTCCCCAGCCGAGGTCGTCAGCGTAGATGACAATTACGTTGGGGGGCCGATCGGCGGCCGATGTGCTCGACTGGCCGACGAGCAACAATGCGGCGCAACAACACGCCTGCGCCATTCGCAGCATCACTGGTAGCCTCATCGCATCCCCCTTGTCTCTAGTGGTTCGTCAACGGTGTTCCGCGTGCCCAACTGCGGGCTGCATCCTCCGTGAACTGCGCCGCTCTGAAAAAAGGTTCGGCAGCCCGTAGGGCGTTAGCGACTGATCGAAAGCGGCGGCTCGGCGAACTTGCTCTCCATGCGCTCGAGGCACTTGGCGATTTGGCGAACGGCTTGTCGCAAGCGGTTCTCGTTCTCGACCAGTGCCATGCGGAGGTAACCTTCGCCGGCCGGTCCGAACCCGCTGCCTGGGCTGACGGCCACGTCGCCCTCTTCCAGCAGCATCATCGCAAAGTCGAGCGTGTTCATCCGCTTTTGCCACTTCTCGGGCACTTTGGCCCAAACGAACATGCCCGCGCGCGGCGGTTTGGCTTCCCAGCCGATGCGGTGCAAGCCTTCGACCAGCACGTCGCGGCGCCCTTGGTAGATCTGCGATTGGCGTTCGACGGCCGCTTCCGTATCGCGGAGCGCCACGATGGCGGCGATCTGGATGGCCTGGAACATGCCGTAATCGTAGTAGCCCTTGATCGTGGCCAAGCCGCGGATCATGTCGGCATTGCCGGCGCAGAAACCGACGCGCCAACCGGCCATGTTGTAACCCTTGCTCATCGTGGTGAACTCGACGCCCACGTCCATCGCTCCCTCGGCAGCCAGGAAGCTGGGCGGTTGGTAGCCGTCGAAGGCCACATCAGAATAAGCAAAGTCGCTGATGACCATGAATCCGTAGCGCTTGGCCAGTTTGACGACTTCGGGAAAGAAGTCGGGTTCGACGGTGATCGTCGACGGATTGTGCGGGTAGTTGATGATCAGCAGCTTCGGCCGCGGATAGAAGTGCTGGCAGGTATAGGCGATGTTCGACAAGAACTTTTCACTGTCGGCCACTTCCAGGGCCACCACGTTCCCAGCCGCCAGCACCACGCCGTACATGTGGACTGGGAAGAAAGGGGCAGGAATCATGGCCGTGTCGCCCGGTCCCATCAGCGACAAACACATGTGGCTGAAGCCTTCCTTGCTGCCCAGGCAAACGATCGCCTGCGATTCCGGATCCAGCCGCACGCCGTATTTGCGGAAATACTTGTGCGCCAGTTCGCGGCGGAGATTCAGCAGGCCGTTGGACTTGCTGTAGCCGTGGTTCCGCACGTCGTCGGCCGCTTCGCAGAGCTTCTCGATGATCAACTTTTCAGGGGGATCGGAAGGGTTGCCCATTCCCAGGTCGATCACATCGTGACCGGCTCGGCGCTTTTGATAGAGCGTATTGTTGATGCGCCCGAACAGATACGGCGGCAAGCGTTGCACGCGGTCGGCGTACTCGACCCGAAACGGTGCGTTTTCGGAATCGCCTGCAGACGAAGTCTTCTCCGGATGGTTGTGTGTTGTCATCGCCTGACCTTGTACAGGTTCCTCTACCAAGACGCCCGTATGATGCCGCATTCAGCTCGCAGCCACTTTCGAGCTTGACGCTGCCTAAAGAGACCTAATCCCAGATTATCCCATGTTTCCGGGAAAGTCGCGAGCCCATTTCCAACCGTCCGCTGCGGGCCGCCGTTTGCCGATCGGAATTCGCTTCCCAAACTCTACGGCTCTAGAGCTGATTCCAGCTCGGCAAGTTCGCTGACCATCTGGGGCCAGCGGGGCTTTTGGGGTTCGAGCTCCTGGAGCATCGTCGCATAG
>JBQCJB010000803.1:0-5749 GCA_051953155.1 Aureliella sp.
AGCTTCGGCGGCCGAGAGTTCGGCCAAGCGGGCTTTGACCTTGGCTTCGCTGGCATACTGCCGAGCCAGCTTGACATAAGTGGTGTGATGTCGCGCTTCCGATTCGAAGAGCGACGCATAAAATTCCGCCAGCTCCGCGTCTTGCGCGCGGACGTGCTCAGCCAGCAAGCTGAAGCGTTCGCAGCTGCGGGCTTCGATCAAGCCGGCGATCAAAAAGCGGTCGACCGCGCGGTCCGGTTCATGGCTCCGCACCAGCGCGTTAAGACTTCGGCCATAGTTGCCCGGGGGCAGCTTGCGAAACGGAATCCGCCTCCGCTCCAGCAGTTCTAACACCATGTGAAAATGTTCGAGCTCCTCAGCCACGATCCGCGTCATCTCTTGGCCGACTTGCCGGTTCTCGATGTAGGCCCCCAGCAAACTCATGGCCGTCGCCGCCGCCTTGTGCTCGCAGTGGGCGTGGTCGATGAGGATCTCATCCAGGTGCAAATCGACTTGATTGAGCCACCGAGTGGAGGTGACGCTTTGCAAGCTCAGCATGGGCTCGAATTTCTTTCTACTTCTCTTCTATACTAAAAGGTTTTCCCGGGCCAATCTGAAAACATACCAGAACCCTTCCCCCTTGCTAGACGCAGCCCGCCACCTGGCGAAACTGAGGATTTATTCACTTCCTCATGGGGGATTACCGACGTTTTCGCGGCCTGCAGCTGTGCTATAACACACTCGCCGTTCTAAATGGCGCAACTTGCCTCCTTTATCTATCGCGCCGATTGACTCGCGCGATTGGGCCGTTTCTTTTGTTTGGGCAAGCTGCGAAAGCGTACTGAAAATGCGCTTTCGCATTGCGCAAAAACTTGAGACAGCCGCAGCGAATCGATCCAACGTGACTAACCCCGAGAAGGAATGTTGGTATGAGAATGCGTGCGCGCCGGTTTGCCGGTCGTGTGTCGTCGGACGTCGTTCGTCGTCGTCGGCTTCCTTTCTTGCGTCAGCTGTGGCGAGCGCTGGCTGGCGAGGGCGCCGGTCACCGCTGGCGGCGGCAAGAGTTGCACTTGGAGAGACTTGACCAACGGTGGGTCATGGCTGCCTATGCAGGCCCGCTGGCCAACGTCTCAGACGACCTGCGAGCAATCGTCGGTCAGTGGCAGCAGTCTCAAATGGTTGCCCCGGGCAGCGACATCGCTTCGCCGACGACGGACTCGCCGTACCTGTTTAAGGGAGATGCGATCTACGCCGAAGTTCGTGGCCGCGGCGAATTCCAGCCGTTCCTTTCGACGCTCGAAGCGCATCAGTTCACTTTGCGCGCCGCGGCCCCCGGCAGCATGGTCGCCGAGGGCTTTTTGCCTTTGTCCCAGGTCCAGTCGCTGGCCGACGATCCGCTGACGGTCTCCGTGCTGCCGGTATGGTGGGAGCACCAGACCGATGCGCAGGGCACGGTCACCAACGAGGCTGAAGCCACGCTCGATGTCGACGATTTGAAAGGGCTGTTCGGACTCGACGGCACGGGCGTCACCATTGGCGTGATCTCGGATAGCGCCAGCCTGATCGGCGGCGGAATCCCAGCGTCGCAAGCCACCGGTAACCTGCCGGCGGCAGCCCCCGTATTGATCGAAGGCCCCGACGGAAGCATCGACGAGGGGCGGGCGATGATGGAACTGATTTACGACATCGCTCCCAAGGCGCACATCGTGTTCGCGTCCGGCGCCGGCGGCGACGCGGCGATGGCGGCGGCGATCAACGCGCTGGTGGCGGCTGGCGCGGACATCATCTGCGACGACCTCAACGGGTTGACGACCGAGCCCTATTTCCAGGATGGCTTGGCTGCCCAGGCGATTAACAGTGCGGTCGGCAGCGGCATAACGTACCTCTCATCGCAGGGCAATCGCGGCGCCGGCGGCTTTGATACCGCGACGAACTTTGCCGGTAACGCGAACGTCAATGGCGTCAACGCAAACTTCCACGATTTCGATCTCGGCGGCGGCACCGACCGGTTGTTGCGAGTGACGATCCCGGCCGGGGGCGGCACGCTGGTCCTCCAGTACGACCAGCCGTTTGGCGCCGTGACCAGCGATCTGGACATACGCGTCTTCAGCACCGGTGGCGCGCTGCTGGCCTCGGGGCTGAGCAATAACATTGCAACTCAAGTGCCTCGCGAGGTCTTCGGCGTGCCGGGGGGCACGGTCGACATCGCGGTCGATCTGGCAGCGGGCGCAGCTCCTACGCGTTTCAAGTTTATTCTGATCACCAGCGGGCCTTCGACGATTACCGAATTGACCGGGCAGGCAAACACCTTTGTCAGCGGCGCCAATCCGACGCACAACGGTAGCATCAACTCGATCAGCGTGGCGGCGGCCAACTATACGACGCCGACCATACCGGAGAGCTTTTCTTCCGTGGGTGTCGTCACGCGTACCTTGAGTCCCACAGGCGTGCCGATCCCGCTGCAGGTCATCAACAAACCGTCGATCACGTCGCTGGACGGTACGTCGACCAGCGTACCGGGCTTTGGCAGTTTCTTCGGCACCTCGGCTGCCACTCCGAACGCAGCCGCCGTGGCCGCACTGCTGCTGCAACTCGATCCCTCGCTCTCGCCGACCGCGCTTGGGCAGACGCTGATCAATGGAGCGACCGACATCGGCGCAGCGGGCTACGATACGACGACCGGCTTTGGGCTGATCGATGCCATGCTGTCGGCGCTCGACTTGACCAACGACACGGTCATCGTCAATGGCGATCGCGACGGCGCGGCGGAGAACGATGAATTCGTGGTGCGCGTCAATTCGGGTAACGCCAACCTGATCGACGTCACGCTCAACGGCGTGCAACTGGGCAGCTTCGATCGCACCGTCGCCAAGAAACTGGTCATCAACGGTTTGGGGGGCGATGACCGGCTGCGCGTCGACAGCACCAACGGCTTGATCAATCTTGCCAACGGCATCCAGTACGACGGCGGCGGCGGCTTTGATCGCCTGGACCTCGAGCAGAGCGGCGGCGCCGGGCGGACCAGCAGTCGTATCGTCGTCGGCGCTTCGCCTGGCTCGGGACAAAGCCTGATCGATACCCAGGTCGTCAGTTTCCAAAACATTGAACCGATTAACGACAACGTGGTCGCGGCGTCGTTCGAGATCGCTAGCGCGCCGGGCATCGCCAGTCTGCTGGACGCCAGCAACGCGATCAATTACGGACCAGGTGAAACCAACGGGGCGACTTGGGGACGCGTAACGGTCGACAGTTTTGAACCGATAGAATTTACCAATAAAGCCAAACTGGACATCGATGCCGGCGCGGGCGACGATCGAATCAATTTCAACAATCCGAGCACGCCGGCTGGGCTGCTGTCGATCGAGGTCGATGGTGGTGATGCGATTGGGGATGTGTTCACCATTGGCGGAACTGCGGCCGCCAACGCCGTCGGCATCTCGCCGACGGCCATCGACGCCGCGGCCGTCACCGGCCTCGGCGCTCCGATAGCCCTTCAAACGATCGAGCAATTGGTTTACAGCGGCGCAGGCGGCGGCGATACGCTGACGCTGACTACGCCTGCCGGCGAAAGCATCGCTACCTACGAACCAGGCGAAGCGCCCGACGTCGGTCGCATCGCGTCGCGTCAAGCGTTCGCCGGCGGGCCGCTAATGCCGGTCAGCTTTGCAGCCCTGGGCGCCTTTGGCAGCGTGACCGTTGCCGACGCCGGAGGTACGCGAGTGGACGATTTCGTGCTCCGCGGCTCTCTCACCGATGATCAGTTCCGCTTGAGCGCGGCCAATTTGCAAATCTTCGAAAGCAATGGCTCGCTGTTCCGCACGGTCTCGATCCTGACGCCCGGCGTGCAAACGTTGACGCTCGACGGCATGGCGGGCGACGACTCGTTTTCGATCAACGGTGACCATCCCTTCACACAACTGCATGTCAACGCCGGCGATCCATCGGCCAGCGACCGATTGACATTCACCGGCAGCGGGGCAGGGGGGATAACGCTCGATGCCGAATTCCAGACCGTGGGCGAAGCTGGATTCTCGCCGGTAACATTCACGGGCATCGAACTGGCGGACATCGACGCTGCCGGCGCTGCCTTGACGCTGCGAGGAACGGCCCAGCCCGACGTCATGAAACTGTCATCGACCGGACCCGCGTCCGGCGCGCTGGCGATGGATCGGCGCAATACTTTGTTCCAGTTCAGCAATGTCGGTGGTCTGCTGACGGTCGATGGCGTCGGCGGCATCGATGCGCTCCAGGTCCAAGGCACCGCAGCGGCCGACACGATCGCAGTGGTCAAAGGTGCCACGACGACAGTTCAAGTTGGCCCGAACAAGACCGTCAATATTCCAGCGGCGACGACCGAAAACGTTACCGTCGCCGCCGGCGATGGCAACGACACGATCAATGTCAGCGGGACAACCGCTGGCGGTCAGCAACTGACTATCGACGGAGGCTCGCCGACCTCCAATAACCTGGCAGTGGCCGATACGCTGAACGTGGCTTTGGCAACTGCCGGCGCGACCGCTGCCACGCCAGGTGCGACGCCCGATGCGGGTGTGATCACCAATCCCGATGGCGCGATCCAGTATCAAGGACTCGAGTTTTTCAATGTCACCGGCGCGGCTGCTGGAGCCAACACTTTCAATATCCAAGGCACGCATGCGAACGACACCATCGCGCTGCAATTCCTGGGAGGCAGTAATCGCGTGTGGGTCAACGACCGCGCAGTCACCACTTTTGCCAACTACCCGACGGTCAACATCAACGGTCTGTTCGGCGATGACAAAGTGAACGTGCTGCCGGTGGGACTGGTCGGCGTGGCGACCATCAACGTGGTCGGCGGCGACCCGACAGCCAGCGACGAACTGGTCGTCACTGGTTCGCCTGCGAGCGAGTCCGTTCACTTCACTCCCACGGCCAGCGATGCAGCGACGATTACCGGCCTTGGCGCGACGGTAACCGCGTCGACGACCGAGCGAATCACCGTCAACGGACTTGGCGGCAACGACACGCTGGCCGTTAACACGCCAGCCGGCAACAACACGCTGACTGTCACGCCTGGCGCTGCGAACGATGCCGGCAGCCTGCGCGTGGATACGCTGGTGCCGCTCGATTTCCTTGGTCTCGGCGGCGGCGGCAGCCTGACGATCACCGACGCAGGCGGCACCGACACTCTGGTCGTCGACGGCACCGCCGCCAGCGATGCGTTTCGCGTACCGCATGCCGCCGTGCCCGCCCCGAGCGTCGGCTTGAACAATCGGATCGGCATCGGGACCACAGGTGTCGAAAGGATCACCCTGCGTGGGCTCGGCGGTGACGATGCGTTCACCGTCGCTGGCCAGCCCGGAGTGTCGATCGATGTTCAAGGCGACGAATCGAGCAACCACAGCAACACGTTGAACTTTACCAGCGTCGGTGCGACGACCATCGGGCTCGGCGCGGCGACGATTGACGACGCGGGAGTGGCGGGTTCACCCGATGTCACTTATGCCGGCATCGATTTGCTGAACGTCAACGCAGCCGGCCAACCACTGTTGCTGCAAGGCTCGACCGGGGACGACCTCTTGGCTGTGACTCCGGCAGGCGCTGGCGCAGGCTCGGCCTCGGCCGGTACCCTCTTCCCGCTGGTCAACTACACCGGCGTACTGGGCAACAGCCTGTCAGTCGACTTGCTCGGGGGCAACGACACATTGCGAGTCAACGGATCGACGCAGCCGCAATCGCTGACCGTCGACGCGACGGCCGGCAGCGTCGATACGGGAGCTGGCGGTGGCAG
>JBQCJB010000804.1:0-2800 GCA_051953155.1 Aureliella sp.
AGGTCGAACAGCGTGCGGGTGCGATTCTGCCGTTCTGCGAGGAAATAAACTTCCGGACAATCGGGAAAGGCCAGCACATAATCTTCTGGGCCGGAATGTTGCTGAATTGCTTCGACGAGTAAGCCCGCAGGTAAGGCAGGAAATCCATCCTGCCATGCGAATGCTGTTAAGTCTCGCGATCTCGCACTTTCTCGCGGTCACTGCTTTTGTCGGTTGGCTCGATTGGGACGGTTCGGTCGCTGGCCAGCCGGTGGAAACGGGCGGTTGGGATCCATCTTGGCCAGATCTTCCGCGGTCGGATTGCCGCCGAACTGACGATAGTACAGTTCCTGAAAGGGGTTGATTCTGGGACCGACCACTTTTTCGTTGACCATCAGCGGCAAAGCCTCCTCCCAGAATTTTTCGAAGGCTGCCGACAATTCCTTGACCACTTCAGGATGGTCCTTGGCCACATCTTTTTGCTCGCCGTAGTCGGCCTTCAGATCGAACAGTTCCCACTTCGGCTCGGCGCCACCTTTCTCCGAGACCAGTTGCCACCGCGCGTTGCGAGCGCTGCACATGTGGTATTTCGACTGGTTCGGATCGGCGAATTTGGGCCAGCGGCCTTGATGCGCGATCAGCACCCGCTGGGGCCACTCGGCGTGTGGATTGGCCAACAATTTTACCAGGCTGCGCCCTTCGACCTGTGGTTTGACGTCCGCGGGAATTGCGGCGCCGGCAATCTCGGCAATCGTCGGGAAGAAATCGATATGGCCGGTCAACGCGTCACAGTCTGCTGGGGCAAGTGTGCCGGGCCACCGCCAGAATGAACTGGCGTGCGTTCCGCCGAGCCACGGACTTCCTTTGGCACCGCGCATGCCGGCGTTGTAGACGCTCACGCCGGCCGTACCTCCGTTGTCATTCATGAAGACCACCAAGGTATCGTTCGTCAGTCCCCACTGATCGAGTTTCTCGAGCAGTTGTCCGACGTTCTGGTCGATGTTGTGCAGCATGCCGAAGAAGCTCTCGGTGTTTGCCGGCAATCCGCGGTCGGCATACAGAGCTCGGTCCTCGGGACGCGCGTTATAGGGTGCGTGCGGCGCGTTGGACGGGATATAGGCGAAGAACGGTTTGCCGCTTTGACGCTGCTGGTCGATCCACTGGGTCGCCTGTCGGTAGAAGACATCGGTGCAATAGCCCTGAGTCTTCTCGAATTTGCCGTTGTGCAAAATGGCGGGATCGAAGTAGGTATTGCCGGGAGCGTCGCCGCACGACCCGGGATAGATTTGACCGATGCCACCGCCGCCGTGAATGAACACTTCGTCAAAGCCCCGGCGATTGGGCTGGTACTCGGCTTCGTCGCCGAGATGCCATTTCCCGAAAATGCCCGTCGTGTACCCGGCAGTCTTGAGCAACTGAGCGATGGTGGTCGCCTTCAGCGTCAGCCGTTCCCGTTCGAGGATCGTATGAGTCACGCCATTTTTGAACTCGTGGCGTCCAGTCATCAGCGCGCTGCGCGTCGGAGCGCAAGTCGGGCTGACATGAAAGTCGGTGAACCGCACCCCTTGCCTGCGCAGTTTGTCGAGGTTGGGCGTCTTGAGGACTGGATTGCCATGGGCCGTGATGTCGCCGTAGCCCTGGTCATCGGTGAGGATGAAAATGATGTTCGGGCGTTTGCCGGCGAGCGACGCTTCTTCGGCGGCTCGAGCCACACCAGCGAGGCTCGCTAGCCCAATCAGTGCGGCGAAGACCATATGACCGGTGCGAAAGACGGCATCGAGACGAACGAATCGGGCAGATCGCGTCATCGCGAAACTCCTCTAATCGATGAAGTGCAGGTGGGGAGTAGTTGGTGGTTAGTTCTTGCGCGGCGGACGTTTGATCGCGGCCAGTTCCTGCTCGAGCCGGGCGACGATCTCTGGCCGTTGCTGGGCAAGGTTGGTAGTTTCTGCCGGATCGGCCGCCAGATCGAACAGCTGTCCTGGCGGCGCGTCCTTCGGCGGAACGAAGCCCAGGTCGGGCCGCGAAAAACTGGCTGGCTCGTGACCGGAAATCCACTTCCAGTTACCCGAGCGGTACGAATTGCCGACGACGAGTGAACGCCGCAGCGGTTGGGCATCTGGCTGCTGGCTTTTGGGCTGCCCGTCGAGCAGCGCTGATAGAAAACTGACGCTGTCGGGACCGGCGCTAGCGGGCAACTGGGCGCCAGTGATCTGGGCCAGTGTCGCCAGCACATCGGTAAAACAAATCAGTTGTTCGCTGACGGCCCCTGCCCTGACCTTCCCCGGCCAACGCACGATAAACGGGACGCGATGCCCGGCTTCCCAACTCAGGCCTTTCATCCCGCGGAAGCCACCGGCCGAATCGTGTCCGGTCCGCCGGACATCCTCGGGGTACCAGGTCGGTCCATTGTCCGACGAAAAGATCACCAATGTATCTTTCGCCAGCTGCGTATCGTCGAGCGTCTGGAGCACGCGGCCGATCATGGCGTCGACCATCATCGAAAAGTCGCCATACATCTCGGCTGGGCTTTTCCCTGAAAATTCGTCAGACGGTAACCAGGGAGTATGCGGCGCGGTCAGCGCGAAATACAGCATCAAGGGTTCGTCGCGCTCGCGCGGCGAGGCAGCATGCTGTCGGATCACCGAAACGGCTTCCTCGGTCAAGCGCGGAAGCACGTCGGCCAGTTGCAAGTCCGGAGCAATTTCCCCGGCTCGCCAGAAAGCTCCTTGAATCGGAGACCAGCCCGGTGTCGCGCTGGCCTCGATGGGCACCGTCGGCGGCACCAGAGCCCGATCGTTTTTAATGTAGAAATAAGGCG
>JBQCJB010000805.1:0-4013 GCA_051953155.1 Aureliella sp.
GGACCTGCCTGGCGGCACGTCATGCACAGGCGCCGGACCAAGCGCTGGTTGACCAGTCCGACTAGATTGCTCGCCAGCGAAAAATCGGATGGTCCCAGATCGCGCAAGACCGTGATCGTCGAGGCCACGTCGCGCGTGTGCAGCGAGCTGAAAACGAAGCGTCCCGAGCTGGCGGCCCGCAGCGCGATATTGGCTGCTTCCGGGTCGCGGATTTCGCCGACAAAAATGATGTCCGGATCCATGCGTAGCAGCGTGCGCAAACCGCTGGTCAGCGTCAGGTCGTGCCGCTCGTCGACGTTGATCTGCCGCACGAAAGGCAGCGAGAATTCGACCGGGTCCTCGATCGACACGATATTGCATTCCTTACCCTTGAAGGACTCGAGCATCGAATAGACGGTCGTCGTCTTACCCGAGCCGGTGGGACCGGTGACCAGGACCAGACCTTCGCGACCGTGCAGGATTTGCTGCATCGTTTCAAAGCCAGCCGCCGAGAGCCCGAGTCGATCGAGCGACAAAGAAATTTCATCCTTGGAAAACAATCGCAGCGCCAGGGCTTCTCCGCGGGCGACCGGCGTGATCGTGGCCCGGACCTCGATGTCGCGCAGGGCCACCGGCAACTGCAATCTTCCTTCGCGCGGTCGAAAGGGCTCGGCCACGTCCAGTTTGGCCAGCGTCATGAATTGGTGCAGCAAGTGATTGCCGACGCCTGCGTCGAGCGTGCAATAAGTCGTGATCTTGCCATCGATGCGAAAGCGCACGACGATGCGATCATCGCCCATCGGATCGATATGAATATCGGTAGCCCGCAGCCCCACTGCCCGCTCTATCAGATCCAGCGCCGGCGATTCCGACGCCCGCAGGTTGAGCGGCCGAGCTTCCTCCTCAGCGGCCAGGCTTCCACTGTCGATCCCGTCGGGATTCACCATGACGACCGGACAGTTCGCGAACTTCAGCACGCGCAGGGCGACGCTTCCCAGGGCCAGCCGCGCGATCCCCGACTGGCTGCGCGTGCCCATGACGATCATGTCGGCTTGATGCTCCGAGGCATACTTGAGCACTTCGTCGGGAGCTTTGCCGAGGAGCACGACACGGTGAACGGGCGTCGCGATGGGTTCGGCCGGCAGCGTCAGTTCCGACAGACGCTCGCGCGCCTCCTGCATCGCCTCGGCGCCGGTCGAGCCTTCGACGACGTGCAGCAAATGCAACTCTCCTTTGAGTTGCTGGCGGAGTTTCAGCGCCGTCCGCAGGGCAGCTTGGGAATCGAGGTGGATGTCGATCGGAACAACAATTCGAGCCAGCGTCATGAAACGTTCTCCCGGTGGGTGTCGGCGGCGTGTTGTTCTCCGCTGCCTATGGAGTTCGGCAGCGTGCACTGGATCAGCGTGCCACCTTCCATGCAGCCGGTCAAGACCACGCGGACAGACGAAGACAGCCGAGGTGGCGATCCCACGCGGACAGGCTTAAGACAGCCGAGACGGCTGTCCTACTGGCGCGCGGTCTCCCCCTCGCCCCGCTTCGGGGAGAGGGGGCTGGGGGGTGAGGGGCAGCACTACCAAACATGTTTCCATCAGCTGATCAAAAGCAATTCAACGAGAAGCACAAGAACCCTAGCATCTCACCCCGAACCAACCACACGCAAGCGAAGCAAACTTCCCTATTCGATCGCGACTCGATTAAGATGCTGCGAGACAGTTTTTTTAGGGCGACTTGTACTAGGGTTCAGGCCATGACGAGCTATTTCAATCGAGGTGGTGCGGTTGGCCTATGGGCCGTTGCATTGTTTGCCGTGGGGCAAGCGACCCTATGCGCGCAGCCGGCAGTCGACTTGCAACGGCCCCCGGCCACGCGACCGGCAGATGTACCAGCACTCTCACCGCTGCTTGCGCCGGGCGCCACGCGGGACGATTGGCAACGCCGACGCGCGGAACTGAAGTCGCAGTGGACCGAGTTCCTCGGCGCCTTCCCGGCGGAGAAGGCGCCGCTCGAGCCGCAGTTCCTCGAGAAAGAAGAACTGCCGACCTTCTCGCGGCAACGCCTGACCTACAACGTTGAAGCTGGCGTGCGCACCGATGCCATGCTGCTCGTGCCCAAAGGTGCGCAGGGCAAACTGCCGGCGATCGTTCTGTTCCATCCGACTTACCAGAACCATTACAAACGCGCTGTCGGTATCGAGGGGAGCGACGAACCGGAGAGGCAGCAGGCGGTGCAGTTGGTCGAGCATGGTTACGTCGTGCTCTGCCCACGCTGCTTTATTTGGGACGACCTGCCGCCCGACGCCGCGCCCAAGCCAGGGACGAACAGCTACGTTGCGAACGTCCAGCGCATGCAGCAGCGGCATCCCGATTGGAAGGGCATGACGCGCATGACGTGGGATGGCATCCGCGCCCTCGACATGATTCAAACGCTGCCCAACGTCGACGCCGAGCGCATCGGCATCTTCGGTCATTCCCTCGGCGCCAAAGAAGTGATCTACGTGGCTGCGTTCGACGAGCGTCCTAAATGCGTCGTCTCCAGCGAAGGTGGTGTCGGGCTAGCGATGAGCAATTGGCACGATGTGTGGTACCTCGGGCCCGAGGTCCGCAAAAGCGGTTTTGCGCGCGAGAACCATGAACTGATCGCTCTGATCGCTCCGCGGCCCTTCTTGTTGCTGGCCGGCAACTCGGCCGACAGCGACAAAAGCTGGGCCTTCATCGAGGCCGTGCTGCCCGTCTACCGGTTGCTCGGCGCGCCGCAAAATTTGGCTTGGTTCAACCATGGCCTGGGCCATCGCTACGGTGGCAGCGCACGGCCGGTGGCCGAAGCGTTTCTGGACCAGCATCTTAAGCGTTAGCAGGCTGGGGCTGGCCATTCAAACTGGCCGCGATTGCCCCCACGTGTTACGCAGGAGCCAGAAGGCGTTTGTCCCGTAGGGGCGGGGCAATTTGCCCAGTACTTTCGCGGTTTTAATGGTTGTGGCGCGCTGATTGCTTAAGGTTTTGGGCTCGATTTTTACGTTCGCACCCGACCGCCGGCTCTTGCGCCCGACGCGGGCGGTCACGATCGCGATGCCGAGCTGCGCAGATCGTTGGAAAAACCAGGGTTTACGTGAACGTTCGCCAGTTCTGGGCATTAGATAGCCAAGCGGAAAGAGCGTGGGATCGCGGTATCGGCTCTAGGCAAGGAATAGCACGAGCTTGGACGATCTAGGACCATAGTGGTTTCCAGCCAATCACCTGACGCCCTCCTCCCCGGGGACGCACTGTCGCCCGTCAATCTTTGCAAGCAAATCAGCTAAACCATCAGACGGAGTCTCGCTCCATGCAGGGTCTCAAAGACGCCCCCGCGCCTGAACTCGATTCAAAAATCCTCCTCGCTTCACTGATTGCATTTAAAAAAGGTGATTTCACCGTTCGCCTACCCGACGACTGGACCGGCCTGGCTGGCAAAGTCGCCGACGCGTTCAACGAGGTCATCGATCTCAACGAGCGGATGGCTCGCGAACTGGATCGCCTGAGCCACGTCGTGGGCAAAGAAGGCAAGCTGGGCCAACGCGCCTCGCTGCCCGGCGCCGTCGGCGCCTGGGCCGATTCGATCGACTCGGTCAACGATCTGATCAGCGACCTGGTGCACCCGACCAGCGAAACGGCGCGGGTGATCGGTGCGGTTGCCAAAGGCGATCTCTCGCAAACGATGGCTCTCGAAATCGACGAGCGGCCGTTGGAAGGTGAGTTTTTGCGGACGGCCAAAGTCGTCAACAAAATGGTCGATCAGCTCGGCTCGTTCGCCTCGGAAGTGACCCGCGTGGCCCGCGAAGTGGGCACCGAAGGCAAGCTCGGTGGCCAGGCCAAAGTCAAAGGCGTGGCCGGTACCTGGAAGGACCTGACCGACAACGTGAACTTGATGGCGGGCAACCTGACCGGTCAGGTGCGGAACATCGCGACCGTGACGACGGCCGTGGCCAACGGCGACTTGACGAAAAAGATCACCGTAGACGTCAAAGGCGAGTTCCTCGAGCTCAAAGACACGATCAACAC
>JBQCJB010000806.1:0-2430 GCA_051953155.1 Aureliella sp.
ACACGTTTGGCCAGAGCTGCCTGCTCGCCCGCCGCCTGGTCGAAGCCGGAACGCGCGTGGTCGAAGTCATTTGGCCCAAGGTCGCCAACAGCGACAATCACTCTTGGGACCATCACGCCGGCCTGAGCGAACGCATGAAGAACCGCTCGGCTCCGATGCTCGACGCAGGTCTGACCGCGCTGATCAGCGACCTGGATGACCGGGGTCTACTGGAAGAAACGCTGGTGGTGGCCGTCGGGGAATTCGGACGCAGCCCGCAGCGCGGCGTCAGCACCTCAGGCAACAACAACACGGCCGACGGCCGCGATCACTGGCCGTACTGCTATACGTCCGTAATCGCCGGCGCCGGCATCAAACGGGGCTACGTCCACGGCAAGAGCGACAAGACAGCCTCGGCTCCGATCGAGGATCCCGTCCACCCGACGCAATTGCTGGCCACGATCTACCATGCGTTCGGGATCGATCCCGAGACGATCGTCTACAACCACCTCAACCAGCCCCGCGAGTTGGTCAAAGCCCAAGCCCTGACGCAGTTGTTCGCGTAGAAGGGCGATTTTTTTATTGCGCTGGGTGCTGGGGCAGGACGGTTGGGGTTGTTCAGTCCGCTGCGATAGGCACGACGGGTGTGGTTGCTCAGACCGCTGCGACAGGCGAGACAGCCGAGACGGCTGTCCTACTGTAGGCCGAGAGGGTTGTGGTAGTTCAAATGTCTAAGACAGCCGGGACGGCTGTCCTACTGGGGGCTAGCGTACGTCGTGCATCCAGCGTTTGAGCAGCGGGACGAGGGCGGCTAGGGCGATGGCGGCGCCGCCGGCGACCAGGGCGATGTACTGGAACATGTCGGTGTAGATGGGCAAAGAGACCAGCGGATCGACGTCCGCACCCACCGTGCCTTCGGGCATCGCCATCAACGAACCAATCTTGCCTGCCACGAACTGCCCCATCGCCGAGGCCAGGAACCAGGCGCCCATCATCATGCCGACCAACCGCCCGGGCGATAGATTGGTGACCATCGACAGCCCGATCGGCGACAGGCATAGCTCGCCGGCCGACAAGCAAAAGTACCCGAGTACGAAATAGCCGATGGGCACAATTCCCGCATCGGCATTGCGGCCGCCCCACACGAACGTGAAAAAGCCAAGCGACAGCAGCGCTAGCCCGAACACGAATTTCAGCGGCGTCGATGGATTGAGCCGTGCGCGCTCCAAGGCTGGCCACAGCGCCGCAAACAGCGGGCTGAGCACGATCACCAGCAGTGGATTGAGCGTGTTGTTGACCGACGCCGGATTGAACCGCACGCCGAAGATATCGAGATTCACGTTGCGCTCGGTGTAGAGGTTCAACGAGCCGCCACCCTGCTCGTAAAAGCCCCAGAACAGGACGCTGAAGACGATCAAGACGATCGCCGCCAGCAGTTTGTTCCGCTCGATCTTCGTCGGCAGAGCGAAGGCCTGAGCGATCAGGAAGATCAGAGCGATCAAGGCCAGCGGATTGAAGATGTAATCCATCACTTCGTAGTTGACCAGCAACACCGCAAAGACGGGTATCATCAACCACGAACAAAGGTAAACGGTCCACTCCCAGTCGATCGGCCCGAGGCCTCGCGTCCGCAGCAGTGCAGGATTCGGCGGCAGCCCGAGGCCCGGCAAATAGCGCTTGCCGAAGGTAAAGATCAACAGCCCCAGCAGCAGAAACACGCTGGCGCAGCCGAAGGCCAGTCGCCAACCGCCCCAAGGTGCGTAAGCGATCCAGCCACAGAGCGCCCCGCCGCCGAGAGCTCCGATGTTAATCCCCGCATAAAAGATCGTGAAAGCACTATCCCGCCGCGGATCGCCTTCCGGATACAGGTCGCCCACGATCGTCGATATGTTGGGCTTGAAATAACAATTCCCACAAGCCACGAAGCCCATGCCCAGGTAGAACGTCCACTCCGCCGGCGCCGCCAGCAGCATGCTACCGATGGCCATCGTAATGCCCCCGAAATAGATCGCTCGGCGATGCCCGAGCAATTTGTCGGCGATGATGCCGCCGAACAGGGGCAGGGCGTAGACCAGTGCCTGGTAAGCGCCGTAGATCAAGTTGGCTTCGCCGTCGGCCTTGAGCATCACGTTGGTCATGAACAGGACCAACAAAGCCCGCATGCCGTAGAACGTAAAACGCTCCCACATTTCGGTCAGGAACAGGACGTACAGGCCGACGGGATGCCCCGCGATAGTCGGCCCATCGACCGCCGCATGCCCGCTGCCGATCACTGCGCCGCTGTGTGGCTCTTCGGCCATAGGAAAACTCGCCTTTGACGAAGGGCTCTGCTTTGTAACGAATGGCCCTAATTAGTAACGAATGGCGCTAATTAGTAACGAACGGGACTGATTAGTAGTGGCCGGTCTTGGCCTTCATCACATTGCGGATGCGGCCAACCATGACCAGCAG
>JBQCJB010000807.1:0-5624 GCA_051953155.1 Aureliella sp.
CGGGTGACTTTACCGCAACATTTCAAAGCCCACGGCTATCGCACGCTGTCGGCCGGAAAGATCTATCACGGCGGAGCTGGCGGACCGAAGCAGCGGCTGCGCGAGTTCGACCAGTGGGGGCCCGGCGGGGGCGTCGGCGTCAAACCGGAACACAAGCTGATCGGGCCCACGCCGATGGGCAACAATCCCTTGATGGATTGGGGCGTGTTCCCGCATCGCGACGAAGACAAAGGGGATTACCAGGTGGCCAGCTGGGCGGTCGAGCAGATTCGCGCGGCCGACAAGGACCAGCCATTTTTCCTGGCGGCCGGTTTCGCGCTGCCGCACGTGCCTTGCTATGTAACCGACAAGTGGTTCGATCTGTATCCGGACGACGATAGCCTGTTGCCGCTCATCCGCGAAGACGATCGAGACGACACGCCGCGCTTCTCCTGGTACCTACATTGGTACTTGCCCGAACCGCGCTTGAAATGGCTGCGCGAGAACAATCAGTGGCGCAACATCGCGCGAAGCTATCTGGCTTCGACCAGTTTTGTCGACGCGCAGATCGGTCGCATCCTCGATGCTCTACAGTCATCTGGCTTGAGCGACAATACGATCGTGGTCGTCTGGGGCGATCACGGCTGGCACCTTGGCGAGACGGGTATTTCGGGCAAGAACACGCTGTGGGACGATGGCACGCGCGTGCCGCTGATTTTTGCGGGGCCTGGCGTTACCAGTGGCGGCCGCTGCGATCAACCGGCCGAGTTGCTGGATATCTATCCGACGCTGGCCGAACTGTGCGGCTTGCCGGCGCGCCAAGATTTAGAGGGCATCTCGCTGGCGCCGCAACTGAAGGATGCCGGCACGGTGCGCGACAGACCGGCCATCACCTCCCACAACCAGGGCAACCACGGTATTCGCAGCCAGCGATGGCGGTACATTCGCTACGCCGATGGCAGCGAGGAATTGTACGATCACCAGTCCGATCCGAATGAGTGGAACAATCTGGCCGGCAAGCCGGAGTTCGCATCGATCATTGCTGAGCACAGCCGTTGGCTGCCAAAGATCGATGTGCCTCCAGCCCCCAACAGCGCCCACCGCGTGCTGACGTACGACAAGGCTACCGACCAAGCCGTTTGGGAAGGTACGATGACGATTCGACGCACCGATCCGATCCCCGATATCGAAGGAGCCGCCGCAAAATGACCAGTTATTTGTCGAGGTGTCTGCTCGTCGCGAGCGCTCTACTAGGCTGGCTGTACGCAGTGCTGCTGCCCGCGGCCGAGCGTCCGAATATCGTGTTGATCATGGCCGACGACTTTGGATACGAATGCGTCACAGCCAACGGTGGACAGTCGTATCAGACGCCGAACCTCGATCGATTGGCGGCCAGCGGTCTGCGGTTCACCGGCTGCCATGTCCAGCCGCTGTGCACCCCGACGCGGGTACAGTTGATGACGGGGCTATACAACGTACGGAACTACATCAACTTCGGAACCTTGCTGCGCTCGGAAAAGACGTTCGCCCACTCGTTGAAGAAAGCCGGCTACGCGACCGGTATCTGCGGCAAGTGGCAACTCGGGCACGAGACCGATTCGCCTCAACACTTCGGTTTTGACGAATCGTGCCTCTGGCAACAGACGCGCCGCCCGCCGCGTTACGCCAATCCGGGACTGGAGATCAACGGCGTGGAAAAGGATTTTCAAGACGGCGCGTACGGTCCCAAACTGGTCAACGATTTTGCACTCGAGTTCATCAGCAAGCACAAGGACGGACCGTTCTTCCTGTACTACCCGATGATGCTGACGCACGACCCGTTCCAGCCGACGCCCGACAGCCCCGACTGGGATCCGGCCGCCATCGGCGAAAAGGTCAACAAAGACGTCAAGCACTTCGCCGACATGACGGCATACATGGACAAGATGGTCGGTAAAGTCGACGCCCACTTGAAAGAACTCGGCATTCGCGAAAACACGCTGCTGTTGTTCCTCGGCGACAACGGGACGCATTCGTCGGTGACGAGCCGTTTCCAAGGCCAGGCTTATCAAGGCGGCAAGGGCACGACGACGCAGCGCGGCACGCACGTGCCGATGATCGCCAGTTGGCCGGCCGTCATCCAGCAGCCGCGGGTGAGCGACGAACTGATCAGCAGCGTCGACTTCCTGCCGACTCTGTGCGACGTTGCGGGTGTTGCCAAGCCCGAAGGCAGCGATGGAATCAGCTTTTTCTCGCAGCTGCAAGGCCAGACGGACAATCCGCGGCAGTGGCTATACTGCTGGTACTCGCCGCGGCAGCGGCTGGATTTGAAGGTCCGCGAGTTCGCGTCGGACAAGAACTACAAACTGTATCGCGATGGCCGGCTGTTCGATCTTCGCGCGGATCCTTTTGAAGAGCGGCCGATCGACGCGGCTGCCGCCAGCGGTGATGCGGCTACAGCCGCAGTCAAAAAGCTGGAACGCGTGCTCGACCAGTTTGCCTCCGTCCGCCCAGAGCGACTCGACCGGGCTTTCGAAGCCTCGCAAAAGCGGGCTGCCAAGAAGAACAAACGCGCTCAAACCCAATAAGCAAGTGCTGCATGAAAAGCTCGATCGTCCTCCCCTGCGGGCTGCTGGCGGCGCTGTTTGCCGTTGTCCCCGCACAAGCGCAAGAGTCCCGCGCCGCTCGCCAACCAAACGTCATCGTGTTTCTGGTCGACGATCTCGGCCAGCGCGATATCGGTTGCTACGGAAGCACTTTTTACGAGACGCCGAACGTCGATCGGCTCGCTCGCGAAGGGCTCCGCTTTACCGATGCATACGCGGCCTGTCCGGTTTGTTCGCCCACCCGCGCGAGCCTGATGACTGGCTTGTGGCCGCAGCGAACTGGCATCACGGACTACATCGGAGCACCGTCGAAACCCGAGGGGTGGAAGCGCAACACAAAACTGCTGCCGGCTCCGTATACCGATCGCCTCGCCCTCGAACTTCCAACGCTCGGCGAAGCCATGAAGACGGCCGGGTACGCAACGTTCTTCGCCGGCAAGTGGCATCTCGGCCCGGAGGGTTGGTGGCCGGAAAACCAAGGTTTTGATTTCAACAAAGGGGGCATCGATCGGGGCGGTCCCTACGGCGGCAACAAGTACTTTTCGCCCTATGGCAATCCGCGCCTCGACGATGGTCCGCCCGGCGAGCACTTGCCCGATCGCCTGGCCTCCGAAACGGTCAAGTTCGTTGAAGACCATCGCGATCAGCCATTCTTCGCATACCTTTCTTTTTACTCGGTCCACACGCCCTTGATGGCCCGCGAGGATCTGCGGGAAAAGTATGAACAGAAGCGGCAGCGGCTGGGTTTGAAAGCCAAGTGGGGCCGCGAAGAAACTCGCGACGTGCGTCTGGTTCAAGAACATCCGGTCTACGCTGCGATGGTCGAAGCCATGGATCAGGCCGTGGGCAAAGTCCTTGGCAAGCTGGACGAACTGGGGCTGAGCGAGAACACGCTGATCGTCTTCACCGGCGACAACGGAGGTCTATCGACCAGCGAAGGCTGGCCGACTTCGAATCTGCCGCTGCGCGGAGGGAAAGGCTGGATGTATGAAGGTGGAATTCGCGAGCCCTACATCGTGCGCTGGCCAAAAGTCATCCGTGCTGACGCGGCGGTTCGCCCCGGCAGCACGAACGCTTCGCCGATCAGCAGTCCCGATTTGTTTCCGACGCTCCTCGAGTTGGCCGGCACGCGACCGGCCGCCGGGCAAACGCTCGACGGCGTGAGCCTCGTGCCGCTGCTGCGCGGAGAAACGCTGCCCGAGCGGCCGCTGTTCTGGCACTATCCTCACTACGGCAATCAAGGCGGAGCGCCCGGCGCCGCGATTCGTCGCGGCGACTGGAAACTGATCCGATGGTTTGAAGACGATCGCGTGGAACTGTTCCGCTTGACCGACGACCTTGGCGAAGAACACGATCTGGCGCAGGCGGAACCTGCCAGAGTCGCGGCGTTGCGGACTGAGCTCGATACCTGGCTGACGCAAGTCGGCGCGCAATATCCCACCAAGAATCCCAACTACAATCCGGACAAGCCCAACGGCCGCATCGCGAATCGCAATCCAAAGTAGCCGCGGTGAGCGGCGGGCAAGTACCGGCAATATCGCTGGGTAGAACTTCACGAGGAACCGACGTATGAAGCGTGACTTTGTCCTGCTGGGGCTGCTGGCGCTAGCTGTATCAATCGGTTCGACTCCGAGCCACGCGGCGGAAAAGCAGCCGAACATCGTGCTGATATTCGCCGACGATCTCGGCTGGAAAGATGTCGGCTACAACGGCACCGACTTTATGGAAACGCCCAACCTGGACGCCTTCGCGCGGCAGGGGATGGTTTTCAATGCGGCCTACGCAGCTGCAGGCAACTGCGCCCCCAGTCGGGCGTGTCTATTGTCGGGCAGTTACACGCCGCGGCACCATGTTTATGCAGTTGGCAGTACCGATCGCGGTCCGAAGGTCTCGCAGCGACTGATACCGATCCCCAACCAGACAGCCTTGGCACCCGAGCAGATCACGCTGGCCGAAGCTTTGAAGAGCGCTGGCTATGCAACGGGGCACTTTGGCAAGTGGCATCTCGGCAACAAAGGTGGATCGAAGCCCACCGCACAGGGCTTCGACGTCTCGTTTGACTCATTCGGCGAAGGGCCGGTCCAGGAGGGTTCCGAGGGCAACAAAAAAGGGCCACCGACCGACCCCAAGGGAGTCTTTACGCTGACGGACAAGGCTTTGGAATTTATGCGGGCCAATCGCGACCGCCCGTTCTTCTGCTATCTGGCTCATCATGCGATCCATACACCGCTGCAAGCCCGAGTGGAAACGTTGGCCAAGTTCGAAGCCAAGCAGCCCGGCCAGCAGCACCACAATCCGCTCTACGCAGCCTGCACCTACGATCTGGATGAGAGCGTCGGCCGCTTGCTGGCAGGGCTAAAAGAACTGGGGCTCGAGGAGAACACGCTGGTCGTCTTTACCAGCGACAACGGCGGTACCCAACAATCCTCGCAGGAGCCGCTGCGGGGAAATAAAGGTGGCTACTACGAAGGAGGCATTCGCGAACCCTGGATCGTTCGCTGGCCAGGCGTGACCAAGCCTGGCAGTCGCAGCGATGTGCCGGTCATCAATGTCGATCTCTACCCGACGTTTCTCGCCGCTGCCAAAGCATCCGCACCCGACGGAAAAGTGCTCGACGGCGAAAGCCTGCTGCCGCTGCTGCGCGGTGATGGCGGGCTGGCGCGACAGTCGATCTTCTGGCATTTTCCAGGCTACCTCGACAATCCGGTCATCCGCGGCCGCGAACTGGATGTACGCACCGGTTTCCGTTCCCGTCCGGTCAGCGTCATCCATAAAGGCGACTGGAAACTGCATCTGTACCACGAAGAGTGGCAACTCGATGGCGGGCGAGACAAGCTGCCCGGAAACGGCGCGGTCGAACTGTACAATCTAGCGTCCGATATCGGCGAGCGCCACAATCTGGCCGGCATCGAAACTGCCAAGCGCGACGAACTGTTGGACGAACTGCTCAAGTGGTTCGAGTCGACCGGTGCCCTGCTGCCCAAGGAACCCAATCCGCAGTACGACCCGACAGCCACGGCTGCCCCCCGCGGCCCGAATGCCAAACGCGGTCAGGGCAAC
>JBQCJB010000808.1:0-2645 GCA_051953155.1 Aureliella sp.
GGACTCGTAGCATGTTCAGCGACTTGTTCGCTTTTTGGGCTTAGCGTGATGCGGTTTGTTTGAGGCGCGATTGGTGACGCTTGCCCCTCACCCCCCAGCCCCCTCTCCCCGAAGCGGGGCGAGGGGGAGACCGTTTTCAGTGCCCATCATGCGCGTGCCCATCATGCGCGTGCCCATCGTGGTCGTGCTCATCGTGGTCGTGCCCATCATGCGCGTGCTCATCATGCGCGTGCTCATCATGCGCGTGCTCATCGTGGTCGTGCTCATCATGCGCGTGCTCATCGTGCACGTGTCCGTCTTGGTGGACGTGATCGGGGGCGTGGGCGTGCGAGCCTTCGACCAGCCCGATGGCCCAGGCGATGGCGATGCCTAGCAGCAGGGCGAGCGTCAGCGGAATGCGGTTATGGGAGTGGAATTCCATTTCGGGCAACAAGTCGCTGAGGGCAATACACAGAAACACGCCCGCCGAAAACGCCAGCGCCCAACCGGCCACCTGGCCCATACTGCCCGCCAATTCGGCCCCGTTCCAAAACAAGATGGCGCCCACCGGGCACATTAGGGCAAAGCCCAGGTTCACCAGCAAGCGCTGGCCGCGCGAGGCACTGCTCATCAGCGACGTGATCGAAATCGCATCCAGCGGCTTATGCAAAAAGACAGCCAGGAACGTACCGAAGCCTGCCAGTAGCATGCCGTGGTCGTGCAGTTGCTCCGCCTTGACGCTGGCGGCCATCGCCATGCCGTCGAGCAGCGTATGCAGCCCCAAACCCAAAAGTACGCCCAGCCAGCGTGGCGACGCGTGCGGCTGCTCGTTGGCCGTGTGGCTATGGTGGGCATCGCCTGCGGCAATATGTGTCGCATGCGTGTGGTCCGAGCACAAATGGGTCTCACTGGTAGCGGCGTCGGTACCGAAATCGGCCGGACCGTGCTGATGAAAGTGGAAGAATCGCAGCAAGAAAAAGGTCGATAGCAGCCCCAGCATCACGCCCCAGGCCAGCTGGTCGATCCCCGCCGGCCCCAGCTGAGCCGCCGAGTGCGGGATCATGTGGAAGATCGCAATGCCGAGCATGACCCCGCCGACCAGACTGATCAGCAGCTGCATCCGCGTATGTGTCAGCCTCAACCATTCGGGGATCATGCCACCGAGAATTGACGCCAAAATGACTGCCGCCGAATACGCGACCAGGATGCCTATTGGCTGAGAAAATAAAGCAGAAAGCAATGGCACGCGCGGGGTCTTCCATAAGCACGAAGGATCGTTTCGCGTCTCATCTTAACACTCGTCTCGCTTGACGTAAGCCGACTAATCGTCCAATATTGATCGAATTGGCCGTCGCCCGAAGGCCGAAATCGGCAAACTGGGAAGTTGGTTCATGGTGGGGTGCAAGCGAATCTGGTTGGCCTGCTTGCTGGCAATCGCCGGCTCGGGTCCCCTGCCGCTCTGGCTGCACCAAATCGTGTGCCACGGCCCACATGGCCACGGCCATTACTGCAGCCATTCTCTTGCGCACTCCTCAGGACAAGCCTGTGGCCAACACACCCATCAGGCGTGTGCGGCTCACGTCCATGCAGCTCATAGTCCGGCTGCAGGCCAGACCGCGAGCAACGGCGTTGCCCACGCCCACCGAGCCACAGCGCATGCTGCGGGCCACGATGCTCGCACCCAGCACCGCCGCGCCCTGCGGCTGAGTTCTCACGGAGACGACCACGACTGCGCGGCTTGCTACGCGTTATCCCAGCCAAATCTTGTCGCGAAAGTTTGCACCGTTGCTCTGGTCGTCACGGCACTTCCTGCTTGTCCACTGGCCTCGCCCGAGCATCCTGACTCGGTCGTCGTCTCGGCTTACTCTTCGCGCGCACCGCCGGCCGTCTGAGGCCCTCTCTAGCTCGTATTCTTGGTGCGATTTTTTTCTGGCGGCTTGGACGCTCGCTCCTGGCGATCGATCCCGTAGCCATCATCGACGGCGATGGCGGGATTTGATTTTTTTGCTCGGGCCAGCTTGCGCTAACCGCCGCGCGAACCCTGTAGGAAGTTTCTCAGATGTTATTTTTCCATACGAATTTTGACCGTAACACACCGCCGTTTATCGAGTCTGCACCCGAGACGGCCGCGCGGCGCCGGGCATTCACGTTGGTGGAATTGCTGGTCGTCATCGCGATCATCGGCATCCTAGTCGGGCTGTTGTTGCCCGCCGTGCAAGCCGCTCGCGAAGCGGCCCGACGCATGCAATGCTCGAACAATTTGAAACAACTCGGACTGGCCATCCACAACTACGAATCGGTCCACCAGCGGCTCCCCTCGGGCTGGAACTCGCGAGGTTCGATCGGCGAGCCGGGCTGGGGCTGGGCGGCCGCGGTGCTGCCGATGATGGAAGGGACGAACATTCATGGACAGATCGATGCCCACCTGGCGATCGCCGACCCAGCCCACGCGAGCGTGCGGACAGTGACCGTGCCCAATTTCATTTGTCCGTCCGATCCCGGCCGGGATGTATTTGAAATCGCTGAAGACGCTGGACATGTGCACGGGCATCCGACGCCGGGCGGCCCGGTCGTCAGCGTCGATGACGGGCACAAACTGTTCCCGATCGCCAAGAGCAACTACATCGGCATGTTCGGGACTTTCGAGCTGGAGGACTCGCCTTACA
>JBQCJB010000809.1:0-8139 GCA_051953155.1 Aureliella sp.
GGTTTGCTCGACAGCCGAGACGGCTGTCCTACTTTGCGCCCCGAACTCTCGCGTCGCTCCAATGGGACTGCGAGGCTTGAGCGGTTTGCTCGACAGCCGAGAGGGCTGTCCTACTTTGAGCCCCGAACTCTCGCGTCGCTCCAATGGGACTGCGAGGCTTGAGCGGTTTGCTCGACAGCCGAGAGGGCTGTCCTACTTTAAGGTATCCCCGAGAGGATTCGAACCTCTAACCTTCGGCTTCGGAGGCCAACGTTCTATCCAGTTGAACTACGGGGACCCGAGTGGCTGTGCTCGCGCAATGGCCAGAAGACGGCCGAGATTTTAGCCGGTCGGACGGCGGGCTTCAAGGTGCCGAATTCCGGATCAGCCAGTGGCCGTTAACCGTCCAATGACTCTAAGTGCAAGCCGGCGCTGGCTAGGCAGGGGCCCCGAGCGCGCAAGCGCGTTGTCGCGCGTCGCAAACTGCGCGACATGAACGGGCAGAGTAGAGTAGGGCTCAGGCGGCCTCGGAACGGCGGCGCGAGGGACGAGGCGCTGCGGAACCAGGAGCTGTGGAACGCGGGGCAGGAAGACGGGGAGCGGCGGAACGGGGGCGTTTGGGGCAGGCGTAGAGTTGGCTGTTGCCGCATTTGCCGATGAGCTCGATCGCTTGCACGCTCCGCAGGCAATAGGCCACCTTCTGTGCAAACCAGCGGGGACGGGCGATCTGCCGCGCCAGCTCCGCGGTGTCGAACGACTCGGGCAAGTCAACCTTCGGAAGCACCTTCCATAAGTCGGCCCCCTTCTTCAACTCGATCCGGTGCTCGATGGCGACCAGAGTTTGCTCGAGCGTGTCGTAGTTCTTACGGCGAAAACGTTGCTGCGATTTGGGCTTGGCAACCCGCTCCTCCTCGGTCTCCACCAGCAACAATTCCAACGTCAGCCGCGGATGCGGGAACAACCCAGTGAAGTGGACCAGGTCCATGAAGATGTCGCTCAGCTCGCCCTTTTTCGGACTGCGACGCCGCCGGAGCACCGGACCGCCCACGGCTTTTCGCGTCACGATCCACTTGCGGGCGACAATCGGTTTGACGATCCGCAAGCGACGGCCGTCTTCATGATCGAGCAAGCGGCGAACCTTGCGCTTGAGCGCTCCGAGCGACGCATGCTGCACCTCGACCAGCTCGTTCGCTCTGCCAATGGCGTCGATCCGGAACGCGGCATACGTCACCTCCGTGTGTTTTGCGCTGACCGCATAGGCCAGCTTCAATTGGCGATGAAGCGACGTTTCCATACGCAAGTCCGCAGCGATCGAGTTTTCAAAGTGGCAGAGCAGCTCGGGGATAGAGCGACTCGGGATTATGCCAGCTAGCTCGCTGCGGGCTCAATACCAAAGTCGCGGACCGTCAGCAGCGTCTGCAGACTCAGTCCAGCCGCTTCGATCGCTTCGCGGCCACCTTCCAGGCGATCGATCACCGCCAGGATCTTATCGACTTTCAAACCGAACTGGCGGGCGGCTTCGACCGCCGCCAGCGCACTGCCGCCGCTGGTGACGACATCTTCGACGATCACGACCGTTTCCCCCGGCTGAACGGGTCCTTCGACCTGTCGCCCCATTCCGTGCTGTTTGGCTTCCTTGCGGACAATAAAACCTTTCAAGTCGAGCCCGCGTTGGCCGGCCAGCGTAATCGTCGCGGCGGTGATCGGGTCGGCGCCGATCGCCATGCCGCCAATGGCTGCGGGCAGATCGTCGCCCAGCAGATGCAGCATGCCAGCGCCCACCTGATTGGCTCCCTGCGGATGCAACGTCAACTGCCGGCAATCGAGGTAAAACTTGGCCTTCTTGCCGCTGGCCAGGGTGAAGTCGCCGAAGCGCAGAGATTGCTGTTGGACAAGCTCGCGAAGGCGGGCCGGGTCGTATTGAGTCATCGGTCGATATCTCGGAAAAAGAAAAAAACATCAGCCAAACCAACCGCAGTCGCGCGACCTGCGGCTGTGATTGTTCACAATTCTCAGCGGCTTTCTATCCCACTTGACCTGGTTGCTGATTTCTTCGGGCAAGCCGAAAAGGTATGCTGAATGGTCGCCCAGCAGTCCTCGCCAGCCGCGCACGTTTTTTCTCCCCCAGGAGCCGGCTCTCGCAATGATTCTCGTGAAGGCCATGGAACGACGAGCCACGGTGCTCGCGCTGCTTGTCAGTTGGCTGGCCCTTGTTGCCGTCGCGCCCCGCTTGTGGGCTCAAAGGCCCGTCGCAGCCTTTGTGGCCCAGCACTGCAGCGCATGCCACGCAGACAACGAACCGGCGGCGCAGCTCGATCTGGTCCGGATGGCAGAGGCCGCGCCGCCGGCCAACGCCTCTCTCTGGGAGCGCGTCGTCCGCAAGCTTCAGACGCACCAGATGCCTCCTGAAGGCGAACCGCAACCCGACCGCGGCCAAGTCGAACAAGTGCTGGATCTGATCACGCAACAGCTCGACGAGGCCTACCGCGAATCACCTGCGATCCCGAGCACCCCGTCGCTGCGTCGACTGACGCGGACAGAGTACCAATATGCCGTTCGCGATCTGCTGGACGTCGAGGTCGACGCCACGACGCTCTTGCCTCCCGACGAGTCGAGCCACGGCTTTGATAACATCACGGTCGGCGATTTGTCGCCCGCCTTTCTCAATCGTGCGATCTCCGCAGCAGAAAAGATCAGCCATTGGGCAATCGGTGGTTCGGCTCGCGGTCCCGGGGGCGAAACCTACCGCATCAAGCCTGACGTCACGCAGGAAGAACACGTGCCAGGCTTGCCGATCGGGACGCGCGGCGGAACGCTCATCCGCGTCCACTTCCCGCGCGAGGGCGAGTACGAAGTCACCGTTCGCCTCACGCGCGACCGCAACGAGGAAGTCGAGGGCTTGCACGAGCCTCACGAGTTGGAACTGACCGTCGACCGGGCCCGCATCGCGCTTTTCACTGTCCAACCGCCGCCCGGCCGCAAGGATTTTTCCAAGGTCGATGCTCATCTGCATGCGCGAGTGACGGTCGCGGCCGGAGGGCACGACGTCGGCGTGACCTTCCTTAAAAAACCGTCGTCGCTCCTGGAGACCAAGCGTCAACCCTACAACGCTCACTACAACATGCACCGCCACCCGCGGTTGAGTCCAGCAGTGTATGAGGTGTCGATCACAGGCCCTTTCCAGTCGCAGGATCTGGCGCAGCGTTCCGAGAGTCACTTGGATGGTCACCAAGTTGCCGAAGAGCAACTGCGGCGATTGACGAGGCTGGCGTTGCGACGCCCTGTCGCTGCAGAAGACTTGGAGGAGCCGCTGGCACAATTTTCCCTGGGAGCCAAGAACGGCGGCTATCGCGCAGGCATGGAACGGGCCATCGCGGCGATTCTGGTAAGCCCGAACTTCCTGTTCAAGGTCGAACCGACGCCGTCCGGGTTACCGTCGGGATCGAGTTATCCGATCGGCGACCTGGAGTTGGCGTCGCGGCTGTCGTGTTTGTTGTGGTGCAGCGTTCCGGATGATTCTTTTCTGAGCCGGGCCGAGCAGGGGCGCCGGCGCGAGCCCGACCTGCTCGAGGAGCAGGTCGAGCGGATTCTCCGCGATCGACGTTCGCAAAGCTTGGTCGACAACTTCGCCGAGCAGTGGCTGTATCTCCGCAACCTCGACTCGATCACGCCGGACCTGCGGTTGTTCCCAGACTTCGACGACAATCTGCGTCAAGCCATGCGGCAAGAGACCAAGCTGCTGTTCGAAAGCGTCTTGCGGCGGGATCGAAGTGTGTTGGATCTGCTGCGATCAGAGTCGACGTTCTTAAATGAGCGACTGGCCAAGCACTATGGGATCGACCACGTCTACGGCAGCCGTTTTCGCGAAGTCCAACTCGATTCGGCCAGCCACCGTGGAGGCTTGTTGCGTCACGGCAGCATTCTGACCGTTACCTCCTACGCCACGCGGACTTCGCCGGTAAATCGCGGGCACTGGATCCTGAAGAACGTCGTCGGTTCGCCGCCTCCACCCCCGCCGGCCGACGTGCCGGCTCTGAAAGACAACACGGTGTCCGCCACGTTGTCGATGCGAGCGCGATTGGCCGAGCATCGCGCGCACCAAGCCTGTGCGGTTTGCCACAATGTGATGGATCCGGTCGGCTTCGCCCTGGAGAACTTTGACGCAGTCGGACGCTGGCGCGAGTTGGAAGATGGCCAGCCGATCGATGCGAGCGGCGGACTAGCTGGACAGCCTCCATTTCAAGGGGTCGAAGGCCTCGAAATCGCCCTCCTCGAGCAGGGCGAATTATTTGTGTCTACCATCGCCGAAAAGCTGCTGACCTACGCGCTCGGACGCGGTATCGAGCCCAGCGACGGGCCGGCGATTCGCGACATCGTGCGCCGGGCCGAGGCCGACGATTATCGGTTTTCGGCGATCCTGCAAGCCATCGTATCGAGTCCGCCTTTTCAATCGAGGAGTGTGCCGTGACTGGCCAATTCGCCGTTATCACGAAGAATGCATTGCCGCGACGCATGTTTTTGCGCGGCGTCGGCACGGCCCTTTCCTTGCCGCTGCTCGATGCCATGCTGCCCGCCCTGACCGCAGTGGCCGAAACGCCAGCCAATCCGGCCCAGCTGCGACGGCTCGGTTTTGTCTACATGCCGATGGGCTGCGATGTGACGCGATGGACACCACCTTTGGAATCGACGCTCGACGAGTTGTCGCCGACGCTCAGTCCGCTGGCCAACGTGCGCCAACACGTGACAGCGATTTCCAATCTGGAGCTGAAGAATTCCTATCCCGGCACGCACGCCACGTCGAACTGCGGATTCTTGAGCGCGGCACGAGCCAAGCTGACCGAGAGCACCGATTACTATCTCGGTACGACTGTCGATCAAATTGCCGCGGCACATTTAGGCAAGCACACGCAGTTGCCTTCACTCGAATTGTCGATGGATCTGCTGGCAACAGTCGGCCAGTGCGACAACGGTTACGCCTGCGTCTATCAAAACAATCTCTCGTGGTCGTCGCCGACAACGCCGCTGCCGAGCGAAGCCCACCCGCGGATCGTCTTCGAGTCGTTGTTCGGAGATGGCGGTAGCCCGAACGACCGACGAGAAGCCTTGCACAGGCGCGCCAGCCTGCTCGATTCGGTCGCCGAGGAAATACATCGCCTCGAGCGAAAACTTGGTGCGAGCGACCGCGAAAAAATGGCTCAGTATCTGACGACGATCCGCGAAGTCGAACGACGGATCCAACAAGCCGAAGCCGCAGTCGACGAAAACCCGCTACCCGACTTGGATCGCCCGCTGGGTGTGCCGGCAGCCTACGCCGACCACGCGCGTTTGATGTTCGATCTGCAGTTGCTGGCGCTGCAAGGCGACATCACGCGGGTGATCACGTTCCAACTGGCGCGAGAGACCAGCAACCGCACGTATCCGGAGATTGGCGTACCCGACCCCCACCATCCGCTGACCCACCACGGGAACGATCCGGACAAGATTGCCAAAGTCGCCAAGATCAATCAATTCCATGTCTCGTTGTTCGCTCATTTCCTCGAGCGGCTCAAAGCGACGCCGGAAGGGGATGGTACGCTGCTGGATCACTGCCTGTATCTGTACGGCAGCGGTATGGGCAATCCGAATGTCCATGACCATACTAATTTGCCGATCCTGGTCGCAGGCGGCGCGGCCGGAAACGTTCGCGGCGGCCGGCACCTGCGTTTCTCTCAGCCAACGCCGTTGGCGAATCTGCATTTGACGCTGCTGGAGAAGGTCGGCGTGCGTTTGGATTCGTTCGGTGACAGCGCGGGCAAACTGGAGCTCGGCTAAGGTGATCGCTTTGATGTTCATCCGTCGGCTTTCGCTGCGCCGGCTCGGACTGTGCCGGCTCGCACTGCGTCGGTCGACCATGGTTTGCGCCGCGAGCGTTCTGCTGTGGGCCAGCGGCGGTCGATTCTTGCCGCTCGGCCCGCTCGTCGCCACGCGGCTCGAGGCTGCCGAGCCAACAACCACTGCGAGCCCGCTGGCCGATGCAGCCGAGCAGCAGCAGTGGTCCGAAGTCAAGTCGCAGCTTGCAAACATCAGCAGTGATAGCCCGCCCATCGACCGGCCGCAAGTCGATGGCATGACCGCACTGCACTGGGCGGTGTGGCATGACCAAAGCGCAATTGCAAAACTGCTGCTCAGCCGCGGAGCCAACGCGCGAGCAGCCAATCGCTACGGCGTCCAACCCCTCTCGCTCGCTTGCCTGAACGGCAACGCAGAAGTCGTCGAAAGCCTGCTCGCCGCCGGAGCCGATGCCGACACCGAGCTAGCTGGTGGCGAAACGGCGCTCATGACCGCCGCCCGCACCGGCTCGTTGCAGGTGGTTCAGTTGCTAATCACCGCCGGCTCGAAAGTCGACGCCAAAGAACACCGCGGCCAGACGGCGCTTATGTGGGCGGCCGCAGAAGGGCATGCCGACGTGGTTCGGGCGCTGATTGATGCTGGGGCGAACTACGAAACGCCGCTTCCCTCGGGCTTCACACCTCTGCTGTTCGCCTGCCGCGAAGGCCGACCGGCGGTGGTCCAAGTTCTGCTGGAGCATGGCGTCGATGTCAACGCAGTCCATCGGCGAACCAAGTCCGGCAGCCGAGCGCCGCGGAACCACACCAGCCCCTTGATCATGGCCATCGAGAACGGTCACTTCCAGCTGGCCAAAATGTTGCTCGAGGCGGGGGCCGATCCGAACGACCAGCGCTCGGGCTACACGCCGCTGCATACGCTCACCTGGGTTCGCAAACCGAACCGCGGCGATGGCGAAGACGGAGACCCCGCGCCGCACGGCTCGGGCACGCTGACCAGTTTGCAGTTGGTGCGCGAGCTGGTGCGGCATGGAGCCGACGTCAATGCGCGGCTTGCGTCGGGCTCGACTGGTCGCGGCCAGCTCGGCCGCAAAGGCGCCACACCGCTGCTGTTGGCAGCCTCGACGGAGGATCTGCCTTATGTCAAGTTGCTGGTCGAACTGGGGGCCGATCCACTGCTTGCCAATGACGACCATTGCACACCGCTGCATGCTGCGGCCGGGATCGGAGTTCTGGCACCCGGCGAAGAAGCGGGTACCGAAGCCGAAGCGCTGGAGATGGTCGCGTATCTCTTGGAGCGTGGCGCCGAGATCAACGCTGTCGACGATAACGGAGAGACAACCATGCATGGTGCGGCATATAAGAACCTGCCGCGGATGGTCGATTTCCTGGCCGCGCATGGCGCCGACCGTTCGATTTGGGATCGCAAGAACAAATACGGCTGGACTCCGCTAGACATTGCTCGCGGGCATCGTCCGGGCAATTTCAAACCTTCCGAGGAAACCCAAGCCGCCCTGCGCCGCGCGCTGGGCCACTAGCTGGTTGGCACAAGTAATTCGCGTTTAAGGCACTCGCTGCATCACCCAAGATTCGCGAACCTCACCGGTGGCTACGCAAGCGCGGGTGCCTTGAGCGCGCCGGCCATCTTGCTGGTGGGCACGCCGAGATGCCAGGCCGCCGCCAACGCCGCCAACAGGGCGTCGATTTCGCGAGCCTCGAGTTGGCGATTGCTCAAGTCGCCGAGGCAGACCAACTGCTGGCTCCCTTCGTCAGTCACGACATGGATCGCATCGCCGAGGATCGTGACTATCGGCCCGCCCTCTTGCCGGTGCTGCGCCAGGGCGGGCAACGTCGAGTCCTGAGCAAACAAGATAACTCCGGCTTGGCTAAGCGATTTCATTTCCCGGGCCATTGGGTCGGCCGCGTTCAGTACCGCAGTTCCGCGCGGCAGGATGACGTCGACTGCCGAGCGGAAGACGCTGAAGACTTTGTCGCGGTTGTACAGATCAAACTCGCCGCCCACATTGGCTTCCCAGTCGACGTCTGTGACGATGGCGACATCGCCGCGGTCGAACTCCAGTCCGTCGCGCAGGATGCTCTCGGGCTGCAGGGCGACGATCGCAGCGGTGACCTGCGGATTAATCAGCAGCCGCCGCGTTTGGTCGGCCGATCCGGTGGAACGTCGGTCCAGAAGCGTCTCGTTCATATGCAAGCTCGAGCCTTCGGACCAACCGACGCGATGGCCCGAACCGATCAACATGTCGCGGACAAGTCGGACGACCGGCGCAGCATTCTGTGAACCGGTCACGGTCACCAGCGGAATGCGAGCGTCGCC
>JBQCJB010000810.1:0-7450 GCA_051953155.1 Aureliella sp.
CTCCCCGAAGCGGGGCGAGGGGAGCAAGAAGGTGAGAGGCGAGCTTGCCAAGAACGCTCTGCCCGAGAAGGGGCGAAGCGAGCTGAGTGGCAGCACGAAGTGAAGCGCTACCTAACTTTACCTGGTCTCAACGTTTTTCTATCTTAAGTTTTTGATTTTGTTTGAGTGTTTGAATTGGAGATGATGATGAAGCGTGCAGGAGTTCTGTTGTATCTGCCAAGCCTCTTCGTGCTCGCGGTGTGCGGCTGCGAAAGCGTGCCGGAAGGGCAGCTGCCGGTCGCTCCGGTGGAAGTGACCGTCAACTACAAAGGCCAACCGGTTGAAGAAGCAGTGGTCACCTTCGCCAGCTCGGAGGGTAAACCACCTGCCTTTGGAAGAACCGACGCGCAAGGCATCGCCCGCATGACCACCTACAAGACCGAAGATGGCGCTGTTCTCGGCACGCACTCGGTCAGCGTCGTCAAGCAAGAATTCGACGGCGTCATCAAAGAAGAAGCCTCGCAGGATTCCGAAGACTACAACCCTTCGCCAGGCGCTTCGCCACTGCCCAAGGTCAAGGACTTGCTACCGAAAAAGTACTCGCTACCGACGACCAGCGGGCTGACCGTCGACGTCAAGAGCGGCGAGAACAAAGTCACCTTAGATCTCGTCGACTGATGGCCAGGGCTCACCCCAGCGGTGACGAAACTCATCGTCACGTGGCTCAACGTGTGGGCAGCACGTGCCGAAAGTGGCTATAAACAACAGGCTGGCAGTCATCCGTCTGCCAGCCTGTTGCACGTCCACACGCTTGAGGAACCACGCGAATGAAAACTCTCCACGCACTTTCGGGGCTCGTGACTCTGTCGATCGTTTTCGGGCTGTCAAGCTTGGTCGCGACCGCGGCGGAGCCAGCCGGCGGCAAGCAGGTCGAGCGCAGCTTCAAAGCCAAAGACTCAGGCGAAGTACCGTACCTGCTGTACCTGCCGGACAACTACGAGGCGAATGCGAAAGACAAATTGCCGATCATGCTTTTCCTGCATGGTCGCGGCGAGAGCGACGGTCCGCTCAGCCTGGTCGCCAAATGGGGACCGCCGCTTTTGGCGGCGGGGGGCGAAGATTTTCCATTCATCATCGTATCTCCACAGTGCCCCAGAGAAGATTCCTGGAGCAGCGACACGCAACAAGCTCGCCTGAGTCAACTGCTGGAAGCGACGATTCAAGAGTTCGGCGCCGACAGGCAGCGCGTCTATCTGGCCGGACTGAGCATGGGAGGCTCGGGTTCGTGGCGCATGGCCGCCGATCATCCGGAGCTGTTCGCGGCCGTCGTGCCGATCTGCGGCCGCGGTGACGTAGCCAACGCTGAAAAATTGAAGTCGCTGCCCATCTGGGTTTTCGTCGGTGACCAGGACCGCGTGTTTCAAGCCAATGTCGACATGGTCGAGGCGATTCGCGCCGCCGGCAGCCAGAACGTGCGGCTGACGACGCTCGAGAACATTGGCCACAACTCGTGGTCAGCAGCGTTTGCGTCACCCGATCTGTATGCGTGGCTTGCCAAGCAGTCGCGTTCTCAAAAATAGCGCCGCTCAATCGCCGGTCAAACGATCGAGACGCCCGCGGGCATAGTCGGCCCAATCGCCCGTGGGCTGCTGCTGTAAAAAGTCTTGCCAGCGCCATCGAGCCTCGCCGCGGTAGCCGCAAGCGTCGAAGGCTTTGGCCAGCCCGAACAGAGCCGCTGGATACTGGCGATCCAGATCGCAGGCTCGCTGGTAAGCCCGCAAGGCGTCCTGAAATTTCCCCAGTTCCAGTTGAGCTGCGCCGAGATTGGTCCACCCCTCGACAAACTCGGCGTCGCGGCCGACGGCAGCTTGATACAAGTGCACCGCTTCCTCGCGCCTCCCTTGTTCAACGAGTAGGTTGGCGAGGTTGTACAACACGTCGACGTCGTGTCCATCGCGCTCGAGCAGACGCCGGTACGCCGCTTCGGCCTCGGCGAAATTGCCCGCCTGTTCGCACTCCACCGCTTCGGCGAACAACCATTCGGCATCGCCCGGATACGATATGTCGGCAGAATCCGAATCGCCGAAATCGATCAGGTACTGACCTCGGGGCTCGATCCTGCGGCCTGCGTTATCTCGCACCGAGAGCTTGCGTCCGTCGGGGGCGAGCCGATCGAGGATCGCCGCCGTTTCCGGCAACCAGACCTGCAGTTGCTGCAGCGACCGCAGCAGCCGCCCGCCGTTGATGCCGGCAGATGCCAGTTGAGCCAGCGCCGTGCACCGGGCGACTTCGCTGAAACTGAAAAATGCGATCTCGTCTCGAACTTCGACTGGCGTGACCAGCCCGGTCGAGACCCAGTAGAGCAATCGCTGCGGAGGCGCAGAAACCAGGCTGGCCATTTCGGCCAAGGTGACGCGGTGGACCGCCGAGTGCAGATCGCGCCCGAGGCGGCGCAAAAACTCTCTTTCACCTTCGACGACCAAGGGAGCGCCCGATCGCTGCAATCGCCGCGCATCGTCGAGCTTGCGCGTCAAGCGACCGCTGCGTTGCAGCGGCCATCCCATCGACCCGACGACCAGCAGGCTTGTGCGGTCGCTCACGTTCTTGGTGACTTCGCCACCTTCGCGGACCACGATCGCCTCGGCCGCAGCTCGGCTGAGCGCCACGCATCGGCCCGTAAAGGCCACCGACTGCTTTTCGAACAACCCCATCGTCAGCCGCTATCCTGACTTTCGCTGCTTCTTGGCTGCCGCAGGTCGCGCCGACGTCTTGCGCTCGCGCGCGGTTTTGCTGGGCGCGCGTCCGGCAGGTGAACGTTTGGACGAAGCTTCTGGTTTGACTCGCTCGAGACTGGCTTTCAAGGCGTCCATCAAATTGATCACTCGAGGCTCTGGAGACGACTTGGCCGTTACCAGTTCCTTGCCTTCCACCTTGGCCTCGATCAACTCGCGAAGTCGGGCCGCATAGGTGTCGCTGTACTTTTCGATGTCGAATTCCTCTTCCCGCAGTCCGTCCATCAGTAGCTTGGTCATCTTCAATTCCTGAGCCGACGCGTGCGTCTGCACCAGTTCGTCGGCAAACGACGCAGGCTGCTTGACCTCGGCGGCGTACCGCAGCACGAACATGCCCAAGAGCTGCTCGACGGGGCGTACGAGCACCAGCTGCTCCTTGTTGGAGAGCACCACCTGTGCGATCGCGCATAGCCCGGACTGCGCCATCACATCGCGAATCAGTGCATAGGCTTGCTGCCCCATGGCGCCATCGGGCAGTAAAAAATAGCAGCTGCCCGTCTGATAGCGCGAGTCGAACTGATCCAGCGAGACGAACTGATCGATCGTGATCGCCTTATCCGCTTCCGACCTCAACTTTTCCAGTTCGCCTGGATCGATGACCGCGTACTGATCCTTGGCGTATTCGTAACCAGAGACGATCTCGTCGTTGGCGACCTCCCCGTGCTCGGGGCAGACCTTTTTATAGCGGATCCGTCGATGGCAGGTGGCGTGCAACTGATTTAAATGGATGGCCTCGCTGTTGTTGGTCGCTGTGTACGCCTTGACCGGCACCGACACCAGACTCAATTTCAAATAGCCCTTCCAGGCCGAACGCCCAGCCATCGTCCACCACCCTCGCTAAAGGTTCCGCGCTTTCGTCCTCCTTCTCTTTTCCGCATCCGTAGAGTTTTCTCTTTCTCCCGCTCCGCCATCCGTCGGCAGGATTGCTAGCAATGCATCTTCCGGACCCAAGCCCGTGGAAGGCGGAAAAATTCTAGAAGGTCGCAGCCCGCATCGCCGGGCGGCGCAAAACGCTGGCTACTGGCCGCAAGAAGGGGCCGAGCTTCCGGCAAAGGAATGGCTGGGCGGCGCGGACTTTGCATAAGGGCGTATAGCGGTCCGTTGAACGTTTCTTGGCCGCATTAATGTCCCCTTTTTGAAGCCATCGAGATTATGAACGAGAGCGACGCCCGAATCGCCCGCGACGCAGCCGTGCCCCGTTGGGGTCTGGAGCTTGTCGGGCTGGTCACCCTGTTGGTAGCTGCCGGTCTGCTGCTGTACGCGGCTGCCGATGTCTTTCTCCTAATTTTCGTTGGGATCCTGTTCGCTATTTTCCTGTCGATGCTGACCGATCGAACCAGCGAGTTCACGTCGCTGTCCAAGCGCTGGTCGCTGGCGGTGGTGCTCCTGATTTTGGCCGCCTTGGTCGCTGGACTGTTTTGGCTGTTGGCATCGCGGGTCGCCGCCGAGACGCAGAATCTGCAAGAGGATCTCACTTCCGCCTGGAAGCTTGTCCAACAGCGAGCTAGCCAATACGAGTGGGCCAAGCAGTATTTCAGCCACAAGCCGCTCGAGCAGTTGCAGGATATGAAGGTCAACTGGTTCAGTCGCGTGACCGGTTTTTTCTCGGCCACCTTCGGAGCGCTCGGTAGCATCGCCCTGGTGATCTTCGTCGCCATCTACACGGCGGCCGATCCGGGTCAGTACCGCCGCGGCATTCTGCATTTGGTGCCGCTCGAGTCCCGGTCGAGGGCAGCCAACGTCTTCGACGAAATGGGCGTTTCGCTGCGGTGGTGGCTCGCAGGTCAAATTTGCTCGATGACGTTGATCGGCATCGCCACGACCGTCGGGCTGTGGTTGCTCGGCATACCCAATGCGTTGACGCTGGGAATTCTAGCTGGTCTGTTGACCTTCATTCCCAACTTCGGTCCGATCACCTCTGCGATCCCGGCCGTTCTTTTGGGTTTGACGATGGGCATGATGGACGCGGTGTACGTGATCCTGCTCTACCTGGGCGTCCAGGCGGTCGAGAGCAACCTGGTAACGCCTCTGGTGCAACAAAAGAGTGTCGACCTGCCTCCGGTGCTGAACGTGGGCGTGCAGGTCTTGATGGGAGTTTTGTTTGGCGTCGTTGGGCTGATCGTGGCCGCACCGCTGACGGTCTGCGGCATGGTCTTGGTCAAACGCTTCTACGTCGAAGATATGCTCGGGGACCGTTTGAAGAAAGACTGAGCAGCCTCGTTAGGGCAGTGGTTCGCCGCCGCGGATGGTGGCCATGCTTTTCCAGACCGTCAGATCGATTTGCTGAGGGACCATGATGACGCCACCGTCGACGCGAGCCATGCCGGCGACGTTGCCCTGATGCCGCGCGCCGAAGGCCCGCGAGTCGTTGGCTTTGGGATTGGGCGTCGTGTGCGCGCTCCCCAGGACCAGGGCATCGACTGCGTAAGTCTGCAGCTTGGCCGGATCATAGAGGATGCCCGGCATGCTTTCGCCCCAGTGGACTCCGACCCAGGTTGCTTGGCCGAGCGAAACGCGGCGTTCGCCCGCCAGCAACGTGTGACTGGTACCATCGAGGATGTGCCGCATGTCGAGGTTCGAATTGACGAAGAACACGCCGTTGCCTTTGGCGCCAGCCCCGACGGCAGCTGAGCCGAAGTTGCCCACGTAGCTCGCGCGGGCGGCGAAGCTCGCACAGCCGCGGCGGATGTTGGTCGGATTCGGGTTTTGCGGCGTCGGCGCCGGCGGGTTGAGATTTTCCGAGACTCGCGGGACGCAAGTCAGACCGGTAACGTTATCGCTCGGACACCGCCATGTGGCCAGCGATTGGGTGCGGAGGGCCGACTGAGCCATGGGATCAGCCGCAAAGACGCGCTGGATACGGGCATATAGGGGGCCTTCGTCGAGCTGGCTTTGGATCAGAGCGCCCCAGCCCCAGCCGATTTTATATCGGTTCTGATCCGGGTCCTCGCTCTGCCGGATATAGCCCGACGGGAAGCGGCGATAGGCATCGTGGTAATGATGGATGCCCAGCGCGATCTGCTTGAGATTGTTCTGGCAGGCCATGCGATACGCCGCTTCGCGCGACGCCAAGACGGCCGGTAGCAACAGGCTGACCAAGAGCCCAATGATCGCGATGACAACCAACAGCTCGACGAGCGTAAAGCCCTGACGACGGCCCAACATCACCGCACCTCGCTAAAAAACGCAGGCGCTTCCGTGGCGGACGACTTTTTTCTCTTGAGAAGCGAATTCACGCACGAGTGTAAACGGCTGGCGCGGCAAAGTCAAAAAATCGTGGCCTTTGCGCGGGTGCGCGCCTGCGACAATTGGCACGCTGGCTGCACACTCCGGAGTGCACGCTGCACCTTGCATCCTTCCTCAGCGTGCAAGATGCGTTCTGAGTAAGAGTCGTTACTGAGTATTACAGCTCAGATCTCCTTGTTCCCCAGTGAGCCATGGCAGCCTCGGACGTTCGAACTTCCCTAGCGCGTTTGCAAAGTGTTCCGCTGACGAGTGTCTCCGACGCACTCGGCCAGAGGCACGCGCCGGGTCGCCCAGCGCGGGATCGTTCGGCGGCGCATCAAACCGGGACCGAGCGCGCGGTCGCTCGCCAGGGTGCGCGCGGAAAGGTGCTGGTGACCGGCGCCAATGGCTTTATCGGTTCCAATCTGATTGTGCACTATTCAGCCACCGGCGCTGAAGCGGTCGCCGCCGTGCGCCCCAGTCGCCGCTTGCGAGCCGAGATGGCCGCCCAGTGCCCGGCGATCGACTATCGTGAAGTCGACTTTACGTCGGTCGAAGGCCTTAAGCGGGCGCTGGTTGGCGTCGAGACGGTCGTGCACACGGCGGGTTGTGTGGCTGGCCACAGCTATTGGCAATTCGCAGCCGCCAATCGCACAGCCACTCGGCGGTTGCTCGAGGCGGCCGCCGCGATGCCTGCGCCCCCGCATGTTATCCTGCTAAGTTCCGTTGCAGCGGCTGGCCCGCGGACCACTGATCGACCGCGAACAGCGGACGACCGCCCCGAGCCGATCTCGCTGTACGGCCGCAGTAAACTAGCTGCAGAGCGCGTCGCGCGGCGCTATGCAGACCGCGTCCCGATTACGGTCCTGCGGCCCGGCATCGTGTTCGGACCGGGAGACCGAGAGGTCCTGCGACTGATCAAATTGATCGCCGCCAGCCATATCAACTTCGTCCCGGGTTGGCGACAAACCCTCTTCCCGTTCATCGCCGTCGATGACTTGGTCGCCGCGATCGACCGAGTTCGCCAGCGCGGTGCCGTTCTTCCCGCGATGGATGAGCGCCAGGTGGACCGCGAAGGTTTGCGGGGCGAGGGCATCTATTACCTGGCCGACCCGCAATTCTGTTCCTTTGCGACTTTGGGCCGTTGGATATCCGAGGGCTTGGGTCGGCGCTGGTCGCTAACGGTTCCGATTCCACTGCGAGTTCTAACCTGGGCGGCCCGGATCTCCATGCGATTTTCCACCCCCTCCCATCCCAGCACGTTCACCGTCGACAAGATCCGCGAAGCTCGCGCGGCCGGCTGGGAATGCGACGTTCGCAAGGCAATCGAAGAGCTCGACTGGAAACCGGCTGCGTCGCTGGCCGAGCGCCTACGACAAACGATCGCCTGGTACCGACACCACGGCTGGCTCCGCTAATCGACGCAGCCGCCGCGCCAGTGAGATAGCCGTCTC
>JBQCJB010000811.1:0-5199 GCA_051953155.1 Aureliella sp.
CCCCCAGCCCCCTCTCCCCGAAGCGGGGCGAGGGGGAGACTGTATGGTTTTGGGGCTCTCCTCGAAAAACGGGGCGAGGGGGAGACTGTAATGTTTCTCGGCTCGGCCTGGTCAGTGGTCGGGTACTGCTTTTGCACTCGGAAAGCTGTTTGGGAACGGGTTGCTCGGCGCTTGGCCGCTGGGCGAACTCGTTCGGAACGGGGGCTCCTTCAGGGCGGACAGTGCAAAAGGGATGGGAGAAATGGCGGAGAAAGCGACGAGTCTGTGGGGGGTGATCAAGCAGACCTTCAGCGAGTTTGGCCGCGATGATTGCCCATCGATGGCGGCAGGGTTGGCTTACTACACGGTGTTTTCGCTGCCGCCGTTGTTGGTCCTGGTGGTCACGATCGCTGGCTTTTTCTGGAGTGCGGACGCGCTCCAAGGGGTGGTCGACGACCAAGTCGAAAGCATGATCGGCCAAAGCGGCAAAGAGCAAATCGCTAGCATGATGGCTGCGGCCAATCAGCCACATCGCAGCGGCTGGGCCATGGCGATGGGAGTGGTCGTGCTGCTGGTGGGAGCGACCGGCGTCTTCGCACAGTTGCAACATGCACTGAATAAAGCCTGGGAAGTGGAGCCCGACCCGGCGCAAGGAGGCATCAAGAACTTTATCCTCAAACGCATCCTTTCCCTGGGGATGATCCTGGCCGTCGCCTTCCTCTTGCTGGTGTCGTTGGTCTTGACCACCGTGCTCTCGGCAGCCGGCGACGCGCTGGGCGGAATCCTGCCCGGCGGCATCTCCGCCGTCTGGCCCATGCTGATCAACTTTGGCGTTTCGTTTCTGGTGATTTGGCTGCTGTTCGCCGCCATGTTTCGCTTCTTGCCCGATGCCCGGATCGACTGGCGGGATGTGTGGATCGGAGCGGCGATCACCGCCCTGCTCTTCATGGCTGGCAAGACACTGATCGGCGTCTATTTAGGGCATCAAGCCTATGGTGCGGGACCGGTGATTCTGATCCTGCTGTGGATCTATTACAGCGCCATGATCCTGCTGCTGGGCGCGGAGTTCACTCAAGTCTGGGCTCGCAGCTTCGGCAAGCAGATCAAGCCCAAACCCGGCGCTGTCCGCGTCATTCAGAAAACCGAGCGCCAAGCCAACACGGCTCAACCCGCCAAGACGCCCGCCCTGCGGTAAGCGTTTTCGCCGACTGCCAGGCGTGGACGCCCTGAGCAGGACTATGGGCGACTGCGACGCGAAAGCCGACTATACTCGGAAGCTCTCGGGCGGCCGAAGGGAGCCGCGTGAGCATTCGGGTTTCCTATCCCTCGCAAATCTGGCAACGTGTTGGAACTCAACTATGCACATCTCTAGTTTTCGTTGGTTGGCTTGTTTGGTCATGACCGCGGTCCTCGTAGGCGGGGCGACTGCCAACGCACAGGACGGCGAATGGATCTCTCTGTTCGATGGCAAGTCGCTCGACGGCTGGGAGAAGGTCGGGCAAGAAAAGAGCGCCTGGGAAGTGAAGGACGGAGCGATCAACGGCTCGGGGCCCGCGTCGATGCTCGTCAACACCAAAGGCCCTTACAAAAACTTCCGCTACCGCGCCGAAATCAAAATCAATGACGGCGGAAACTCGGGGCTGTACTTTCGCACCACGCGCAAACCTGGGTTTACCGATGGTTACGAGGCTCAGATCGACAGCACGCACACCGACCCGATTCGTACCGGTTCCTTGTACGGCTTCTGCCATGTCTACAAGCAACTCGTCAAGCCCGACACCTGGTTCACTTACGAATTGGAAGTCCGTGATGACAAGTGGCGCGGGCGCGACATGACGCGCATCAAGATCACGGTGGACGGCAACGAATTGTACGAGTACCTGGACTTCGACAAGACTTTCAAGTCGGGACATTTTGCGTTCCAGCAGCACGATCCGGGCAGCAAGGTCAGCATTCGCAAAGTCGAAGTTCTGCCGCTGAAGGACTAAGTTCCTTTAGTCGCGTCAGGCCAGCGGTAGCTGCCGGGTTTCACAACCACCAGTGGAGCTGCGGCAGCGTCGCCGCGCAGGCCGACAACACCGTCGGCATAAACTGCTTCGGCCAGCAGCCGTTGCCAGCCCAGGGCGCGCACGATGCTCGAAGCAGTGCGGCCCCCTTCGATCCAGAACTGCTCTGGAGGGGACCGAGACGCAACTTGCCGAACGACGCCGATCAACTGCGCATGCAGACGATCCGCCTCCGCATTGCGGCCGGCACTCTTCGTCGGAACTGCCGGCTCTGCACTCCTGGCCGGCGCGAGCGTTACCAAGTGGTTCATGCCTAGCGCGCGACAAACTTCTTGGGCCGCCTCTTGCGGATTGGCGGTGGCGACGATCGTAGGAATCGCATTTGGAGCTGCGGACGAGGTGTCGCTGGCCGCGTGGGGCGTCGGTGGCAGCGAGGTGCCTCGCACCAGCAGCGTCTTCCGCTGGCTCTGCAAGGCTTGGCGGGCGCGCGTTGCGAGGCAGCGCGTATGGCCCCGCACTTCTAAAATCGCCTCAAAGAATTCTGCGCCGCCGGCCGGCAACCAACGCTCCGACGCCCCCTGCGCGTATCGCCGCAGGTCGTCGCCAGCGCTGCAGTTGCCGACACAGATCCGCACGCCTCCAGCCCGCGGCGGCTCGATAACGGCGAAGTCGTGAGAACTGTCGACCAGTTGCAATTGTCCCGAGCGTTCGGAGCCCAGCAATTCGAGCACGGAGGCGGTTCGCGCGGGATGCTCGGGATCATGCGCGAAGTTCGTTTGGTCGATCGGCTGGCCCCCTACCAATAGACGGCCGCCTACGACGATGCGCGCTTTGCGCGGATTGGCGTTTACCAACAGGCAGCCCGGAATCGCCAGTTCGCGGCACAGGGCCTCGAGTTCCGCTACGATCGGGCCACGGAGTACGGAATCGATCTTTTTGAAGATCCACGCGCAACCGCCGCTGGGCACCTGGCGAGCCACCTTCGCGATCGCAGCGGCGGCCTGCTCGGCGGGCAGAGAGCGCGTGTCGGTGTCGACGACGGCTACGTCGCAGTTCGAGCGGAGCAATTGATCGACGTGCACTTCGGCCGATAAACCGTGCTCGAGCGCCGCGCCGGCGATTTCCGCGGCGCCGCTAAAGTCATCGGCCAACACGACGATCACTTCCAGGTCCCTTCTTCCGCCACGCGAACGTGAAAACTTCATGCCGTACGTCTATGCTGTGTTTTAATCTATCGTCCGGAGGTGCCAATCGCCTTACGCTCCAGAGACCGACGGTAGCCGAGCCTCACTTGTTGCGGGTGAAAGCATGCTGCAAAAGAAAAGCCGACAGCGCCACGCGTCTTGGACGCTAGGATCTCGGGTTGGAATCTGGCTTGGGTTGCTGAGTCTGGGGATGCCACCAACTGCGGTCGATGCCCAGCAGGCCGGTCAAGCGAATAACCAGCGCGAGGCCGCGACCCAAGGGGAGTCAAAGCCGGTCGCAGGTTGGCCGAGCCAGGTTCGCGCGATCCAGTATCGCAGTTCGGCGGATGACACGCTCCAGCCGGCGCTCTTTTACGATCCCGGCGGGGACCAGCCGAAACCATTGTTGATCGCTCTTCACTCTTGGAGCGGCGATTACACGCAAGCCAATCCAGCTTACGGACTGTGGTGCATCGCCAAGGGCTGGGTGCTGATGCATCCGAATTTTCGCGGGCCCAACCTGCGACCGGAAGCCTGCGGGTCCGAACTGGCGGTCCAGGATATCGTCAGCGCGGTCGAGCATGCGAAGAAGACTTGCGCGATCGACGAAAGCCGCATCTATCTGATCGGCGCCTCCGGCGGCGGCTATGCATCGCTGTTGATGGCCGGGCGAGCCCCTGAGATTTGGGCCGGAGTTTCGGCGTGGTGCTCGATCTACGACCTCCAGGCCTGGCATGCCGAGACTCGCGCGCGAAAGCTGCGTTACGCGGAGATGCTCGAAAAGGTTTGCGGCGGCGCGCCAGGCGCTTCCCCTGAAGTCGACCAGCAGTATCGACTTCGCTCGGCGTCGACCTGGCTGCATCGAGCTGGTCAGGTACATCTTTCGATCAACACGGGCATTACCGATGGCCACAACGGCAGCGTGCCGATCAGCCACACCTTACACGCTTTCAACTCCGTGGCAGCGCCCGCGGACCGCATACCCGAGGATACGATTCGCAAATTGATGCAATCGCCAGAGATGCCCAGCGACCTCCGGCAGGATATTAACGACCCCCTCTTTGCTCGCAAGCCTGCTTTGTTCCGGCGCACTTCTGGCAACGCGCGGGTGACCCTGTTCCAAGGCGGCCACGAGATCGTTTACGAAGCGGGGCTCGCCTGGCTGGAGCAACAGCAGAAAGGCCAGGCGCCGCACTGGGATATCACTGAGCGCCCCGATGTCGATTTGACGAAGGTCGAAACGGAATCGGGAAAGTAGCTCACTTGGCAACGGAATCGCGATCCGCGGTTGCGGCTGCCTCAAGCTTGGCCAGCATCTGCTCGAGCTGCTGCGGGTGTTCATCGGCCAGGCTTTTCGATTCGCTTGGGTCGGCAGCGAGATTGTAAAGTTCGTAGGTAGCCGCTTTGCCTTTGGGTTGCCGGGCGATCAGTTTCCAATCGCCGTAACGCAGCGCTCGCGCTGTCCAATTCGGTCCGACCGTATACAGGGGATGGTCCGGCAACGGCTTTTGCTCCAAGAGCAGCGATCGGATGTCGCGCCCGTCCCATTTCAAGTCGCGGTCCGGGCGAACGCCAGCCAGCGCGCAGAGCGTCGGCATCCAGTCGGTGATTTGCAGCGGCGTTTCGGTCTGGCCGGCGCGAATGTGCATCGGCCAACGGGCGAGCGCCGGTACGCGAGTGCCCCCTTCGACCACCTCGCCCTTCTGACCTCGCCACGGACGATTGTTGCCGACGAGTTTCCCGTTGGGGCAATTGTCGTCGGGGTACTTTAAATCGTTGTTCTCGGCCCAACTGCCGCCATTGTCGCTGGTGAAGACGACCAACGTGTTATCGCTCAGGCCGCGATCGTCCAGCTCGCGGAGGATCCGCCCGACGGCGTCGTCCAGGTGCATGACGCAAGCTGCATAGTGCCGCGGCACGTCTCCCTCGATCGTTCGTGGCACGCGCTCCAGCCACTGGGCCGGCTCTTTGATCGGCAAGTGAACCGCGGTGAAAGGCACATAGAGAAAGAACGGAGCAGAGCCACGTTG